>JAUIEG010000583.1 GCA_030428745.1 Alphaproteobacteria bacterium | reverse complement strand
ACGGCGTAGGCGCCCATTTCCGTAAGCCCGTCGACGCGAATGATGTCCTTGACGCGGCGCGCGCCATTTTCTCTCGCGATGAAGACGACGAGATCGATGGCGTCGGCGATAAGCTGGCACGGGATCTGGCTTGTGCGTTCGCCAATCAATTGCTCGATGCGCGTCAGCGCCGACCGCGCTGAATTCGCATGAACCGTGGCGATGCCGCCGGGGTGTCCGGTGTTCCACGCCTTTAGAAGATCGAGGGCCTCGCCGCCGCGCACTTCGCCGACAATGATCCGGTCGGGCCGCAGACGCATGGTGGAGCGCACAAGGCTTTCGAGATTGACGGTCGCTGATGTGCGCAAGGCGACGAGGTCATGGGCCGCGCATTGGAGTTCTCTGGTGTCTTCGAGGATGACCACCCGCTCATCGCAACCGGCGATTTCGGCGAGCAAGGCGTTTGCAAGCGTCGTTTTTCCGGACGATGTGCCGCCGGCGATGACAATGTTCTGACGTTCGGCGATGGCGGATTTCAAAACCAGTGCATTGGCGCCGGAAACAACGCCATCTGCGATGTAAGCGTCGAGATCGATCATCCGGCCCGCCGGCTTTCGAATTGCAAAGGCCGGTCCCGGCGCCACCGGCGGCAAGACGCCTTCAAAGCGCTCGCCGGTTCCGGGAAGCTCCCCCGACACAATCGGGCGCTCGCGATCGCAATCGAAACCGACGTGACTGGCGACAAGACGGATGATGCGCTCGGCGTCGGCAGGCCGGACCACTTGATCTTCGCGCACCCTCCCCGTTCCATGGCGTTCGACCCAGAGGGCACCGTCCGGATTGACCATGATCTCGATAACGCTTTCATCTTCCAGCGCCGCGCCGATCACGGGGCCGAAGGCGGTTTTGAGCATCGCCGCACGCCGGGCCGCAGTCGCCATATCTCTTGAGGCTGCGCTCATGACACGGCCTCCAGCTTCGGTTTTTCGCCGGACCGTACAAGATCGATGCGCGCGAGAATTTCTTCGGTGAAACTCTCCTTGCCGAGGAGCCGGTCGCCGACCTGGCCGATAAAGCGGTCGAAACGCTTCTTGCCAAGCGCTTCCGCCGCAGCCCTTGTCGATTCCGGCAGCGGCGGCGTGATGCAGAGATAATAGAGAATGAAAAGCGCCAGGGTTTCGGTCTGCGCCGTTGTCTCATCGGCGATGCGTTCGGCGGCGCGGGCGAGCTTTTGCACGCGATGACTAAATTGCGCGAGTTCCGACTGTTTGGTGTTTTCGTCGAGCAGCGCCTTCAGCGCCGCATCGACCACGCCGCTCCTTGTCGCGCCGCCATCCGCGGTCGCGCGTTTGAGGAGGCGTTCAGCCTCGGGCGTTAAATAGATTGAGATGCGGCGTTTGCTGAACGTCATGACGACCACACCTCATCCAGCATGCCGTTATTGCGGTCGAGCCCGGCGCGCCTGGCGTTGTCGAGCGTGAGCCGTTCCAGTCTTTTTGCTTCGGCGCTGTGGTCGCCATCATCGCCCGCGGCGTCTTCCGCATCCGCGGTAATGCCGGGCCCTTTGGGCTTGGACCCAAGTTCCGGCGTTTGCTGCAGGCCGCTTTCATCATCGACAGAATGCGCCCTCGCCTCACCGTCATCCTCGATGGCGAGCAGCGGATCGGTATTCGCCGTAACGCCGGCCCAGTCATTGGGCCGCGGCGCCGGCGCATCTGGATAGCCGTCAGAACCGGTCTCGATCTTCACCGGATTAAGCCGCCGTCCCGCAAAATTCCGGTCCTTGTAATATTGAAGTTTCTTCGCCCGGATCGGCGCGATGCCTGAGACCATGACAATGGCCTCATCAGCGGGGAGCTGCATCACCTCGCCGGGCGTCAGCAAGGGGCGCGCGGTTTCCTGACGGGAGACCATGACGTGGGCGAGCCAGGGCGCGAGGCGATGGCCGGCATAATTGCGCTGCGCGCGTAATTCCGTCGCCGTTCCCAGCGCATCTGAAATCCTCTTCGCCGTGCGCTCGTCATTGGCGGCGAAGGCGACGCGCACATGGCAATTATCGAGGATCGAATTGTTGGGCCCATAGGCCTTTTCGATCTGGTTCAGGGACTGCGCGATGAGATAGGCCCTGACGCCATATCCAGCCATAAAGGCGAGCGCCGATTCAAAGAAGTCGAGCCGCCCCAGCGCCGGAAACTCATCAAGCATCATCAAAAGCTTGTGGCGCTTCGGAGAAGCCGAGCTCTCAAGCTCTTCCGTGAGACGGCGTCCGATCTGGTTGAGGACAAGACGAATGAGCGGTTTCGTCCGGGAAATGTCCGATGGCGGCACGACGAGATAGAGCGAAACGGCGTGCTCCGCGTCCATGAGATCGGCGATGCGCCAGTCGCAGCCGCTCGTCACCCGCGCGATGGTCGGATCGCGATAGAGGCTCAAAAAACTCATCGCCGTCGACAGAACCCCGGAGCGTTCATTCTCGGACTTGTTGAGGAGTTCGCGCGCGACCTGCGCGACGACGGGATGCACTTTCGGCGTCGCCTTGGTTCCAAGATGATTGGTCGC
>JAUIEG010000012.1 GCA_030428745.1 Alphaproteobacteria bacterium | reverse complement strand
CGGTTCGGCTTCGATGATAATGCTGTCGCCGGAACGGTGAACCGCAACATCAAATACGGTGGTATTTTCAGACAGTTTAATGGATCGCAGACGCTGCACGCTGTCAGGTGTTTTCAGGTCCTTAATGCCATTTTGGACTTGGCGGATCGCGGCGGCGCTGAAAATTTCCGATAATTGTCCGCCGATCACTTCATTGAAAGGAACGCCAAGATAGTCCCCAAGATTTTTTGAGGCATGCTTGATGATCCAGTCAGAAGACACCGCGAGGAGAAACCCGAAGTCTTGAATTGCGCCAAGCTGATGGATGGGTTCCCGGTCGCAATTGGCGAGATCGACCTGAAACTCTTCGTGGTCAGGCATGGGCGTAGCAAGGCTCGGCAGCCTGAGCGAAGGCTGTTTGGAAATGCTCGAACGCGGCTAAAGCGCCGTTCAATACAAGGCGGCGTTCTGCCTCAAGATCATCGAGGCTGTTGAGGTGGCCGCAAAACTCCCGCCAACCGCCAAAAAGATTTTCCTGATTGAGATAAGCGCTGGAAAAGCCAGTGGCTGGCGGCGATGAGCTCCACTGATTGGCGAGAACTTTGGCTCCCAGACGCGAGCCCGCCAAAGTGTACGCCGCGCCCGCGCATTCTGCGGGGCTTGCAAGACCGTCAATCGGCGCTGGTGGCGGCAAGGCGGCGCCAAGCGTTTCAAAGTCGCGTCTTAAAAGCGCGGTGAGCGGCGCAGGGTCAAAATCAGTTGCAAAAGGCAAGTCGCGTTTTCGATGAATGCGGCTGGCGATAGCGGGCGCGGCAAGAGCATGGGCGGTTAGAAAATGCTTAACCCCTGCTGCGCCCACAGTCCTGAGCCTGCTGAACATTTCGTCCGTACGCTCGTGTGATGCGCGGGTTTCCTGCCTCAACCAGTCTCGGAGGGATGTAATACTCAACTCAAGATCGATCATCTAACGGCAGTAAGCCCCGCGCATCGTTATCGCCAATGGCGACGGACTCCCCCTTCAGTCCCTCAACCTGCCCAGGCCAACCTGCTCACGCTTGCTGCGTTTGTCCTTAACCTAGGTTAAGGTTGCCGCGATAACGGCGGCTGCCGGGGACTATTGCGCCGTCTTTCATCTCAATTTTTATGTCGCCTTCACCCGTAGGCTCGATGCGGGATATGTGATCGGCATTCACAATCCATGAGCGATGGACGCGCACGGCGTTTGCCCCGGCGGCGCCGGCGGGCTCGGCGCCGCCCGGCTTTACGCGCGGGCCTGTCACGGCGCGTTTTACGCAAGTCTGTTTGAGGGCGCCTCGGCGCCGGTCATGACCACGGCGCTGACACTCTATGCATGGAGTTCTATTGTTTTTCTTTTCGGTCTCGCCCAGCGTTTTTTGAATCGCCCGTCAAAAATACTCACCTATCTAACTGGCGCCGTCTTTTGTTATTATATCCTGCATCAGACCCTCACGGTCATCGCCGGATATTATCTCACTCAATTGGGATTGGGCGTTTGGCCTGAATTCTTGCTTGTCTCTGTGATCACGGTCGGCGGATGTATGGCCGGTTACGAGTTTCTCCGCCGGGTTCCTGTGCTGCGGCCCTGGTTTGGAATTAAACGCTAAGTATGCGGAATATTATACATGCCTGATACGTTATGCGATCACATAACGCTGCGCATGGCGCAATAATTACGCAATGTGAAACGCATTTTGCTATCGACAAAATTTGCGGATTGGGATGTCTTGCTGTCCTTCGGGAAGAGAAAGTTGAGCGTTGATGAAAGTCGCCATTGGGGGGGCGGGCATCGCGGGCCTGGCCGCTGCCGCGTTTTTTGCGCGCGCCGGGCATGAGGTGTCGGTTTACGACAAGGCGCCGAAACCGGCGCCTGTTGGATCCGGGCTTATTATTCAACCCACCGGACAAGCCGCGCTGGCGGCGCTTGGGCTTCTCGATAATCTTGTAAAATGTGGCGCAAGACTTGAGCGCCTTGACGGCCGGCTGGAATGCGGACGCAAGGTGCTGGATGTGCGTTATGACGCGCTTGGGCTGGATATATTCGGTTTGTCGATTCACCGCTCGGCGCTGTTCGACTGTCTCCACGACGCTGCGCGCGAGGCAGGCGTTAGTTTTTTTTATGGACAGGAAGTCGCGGGCGCAGAGATTGTCGGCGAGGTAATGCGCCTGGGTTTTGCTGACGGCGCCTTTTCGCCGCCCGCCGCACTTGCCGTCGATGCGCTCGGCCTGCGCACACCCTTTGTGGAACGCGAGAATTGTTACCTCGACTACGGCGCCCTCTGGGCGAATGTTCCGTTTCCATCCGCAGGCGGATTTTCGAAGCACGCGCTATCGCAGCGCTATCGCAGCGCGAATGTTTCTGCGGGGGTCATGCCTATTGGAAGATTGCGTGACAGCGACGAACACTTGGCGGCGTTTTTCTGGACCATGCGACCCAGCAACTATGAAACCTTTCTGATGACGCCGTTGCCGCGCTGGAAAGAGCAGGTGTTAAAACTCTGGCCGGAAGCGGCGCAGGTGCTCGATCAGATCACATCTCATGAGGATTTTGTTCTCGCCCGCTACGCCCATCACACGGCGCCCGAGCCGGTTGAGGGACGTGTTGTTCATATTGGCGATGCCTGGCACGCGGCGAGCCCGCAATTGGGGCAGGGGGCGAATATGGCGCTGCTCGACGCCTGGGCCTTGTCGAATGCGCTACAGCGTCACGAGGATGCGGATGCGGCGCTTTCAGCATTTGCAAAAATGCGCGGGCGCCATGTGTGGCTGTATCAGACGATCAGCCGCCTCTTTACGCCTGTCTATCAATCGGATTCGAAATTGCTGCCGGCCTTGCGCGACAAGCTCGCCGAGCCCCTGTCCGGTTTCTGGTTCATGCCGAAACTGCTGGCGGCGATGGTGTCGGGAACGCTCGGTGGGCCGCTCAAGGCTTAGCTGGAAAATTTTGCAAGCCAATGTAACATGGCTTCTTGCGATATTTTGGGGAGTGCAATGCTGATGCACCGTGAATGGGGCAAATTGGCGGATTCCTACGCCGAATCTGCGACGTGGAGGAAGGAATGGAAAAGCTCTCACGAAGCTATGGCTGAGTTATGCCGTTACATTGACGCGTCAGTTATGAGAGATGCACTGTATGGCCACACATCTATGCATGTCCTTTCCATATCCCAAATTCCGGTCGATTTTCCGCCCACGCCTACAATCCCATGGCTAAGAATAGAGCCATTAGATGGGGATCAGATCGAATTCGCGTTTGAGGATTCAAAGAAAAAAGAACGACAATGGCATAGGACAGTGCCAGCCAAAGGCGCTGTGGGTAGATTCCAAAAATTCATTGACCAGCTTGGGTGGTCAACGGTTCGGTTATCGGAATAGCTGAATTACAGTCTAAGCCGTCTCTTTCGCCCGTCTTTTCCGCAAATGCGGCTTCAGCGCGATTTTCCGTAGGCGGATCGATTTCGGCGTGACTTCGACTAACTCGTCATCGCCGATATAGGCGATCGCCTGTTCCAGCGACATGCGGTGCGGCGGGGTGAGCTTCACTGCTTCGTCCTTGCCGGAAGCGCGCATATTGGTGAGCTGTTTGGCCTTTAGCGGATTGACGTCGAGGTCGTCGGGTTTGGCGTTCTCACCGACAATCATGCCCTCATAGAGAACCTCGCCGGGCGAGATGAACATGACGCCGCGTTCTTCAAGATTCCAGATCGCATAAGGCACCGCCGTGCCGTCGCCATTGGAAATGAGGACGCCATTGCGGCGGCCCTCAATGGCGCCTTTATGCGGCTGGTGCTCAAGATAGGAGCGGTTCATGACGCCGGTGCCGCGCGTGTCGGTCAGGAATTCGCCGTGATAGCCGATCAGCGCGCGCGACGGGGCATGCATGACGAGGCGTGTCTTGCCGGCGCCCGCCGGTTTCATTTCTGCAAGTTCTGCTTTTTTCTGAGACAGCTTTTCGATGACCACGCCGGAATACTCATCATCGACGTCGATGACGATTTCTTCGATGGGTTCGAGCACTTGCCCGTTGTCGTCGGTGCGCGTGACCACGCGCGGGCGCGACACGGCGAGTTCAAAGCCTTCGCGGCGCATATTCTCAATGAGGACGCCGAGTTGCAATTCGCCGCGCCCAGCGACTTCAAAGCCGTCTTTCGCTTCGGTTTCGGTAACGGAGATCGCCACATCGCCCTCGGCCTGGCGCATCAGGCGTTCGCGAATGACCCGGGACTGGACTTTGTCGCCTTCGCGGCCAGCCAGCGGAGAATCGTTCGGCGCGATCGTAATGGAAAGCGTCGGCGGATCGATCGGCTGCGAGGGCAGGGGCTCGGTGGCCGTCAGATCGCAGAGCGTGTCGGAAACCGAGGCTTTGGAAAAGCCGGCGATGGCGATGATGTCGCCAGGTAAGGCCTCGTCGACCGGCTGGCGTTTGAGGCCGCGAAAGCCGAGGACTTTGCTCACTCGCGCCTGTTCGATGGTTTTACCGTCGCGCGACAGCGCTTTCATGGTGACGCCGGGTTTTGCGGTTCCGGAAATGATGCGGCCGGTCAGGATGCGGCCAAGAAAGGGATCGGCTTCAAGCGTCGTCGCCAGCATGCGGAACGGCGCATCCGGGCCTTCCGCGACGTCAGGCGCAGGCACATGCTCGACCACGGTTTCGAATAGTGCGTCGAGATCGGCGCGCGGACCGTCAATCGTCTTGTCGGCCCAGCCGTCGCGGCCGGCGGCGTACAGAACCGGGAAGTCGAGCTGTTCGTCATTGGCGCCGAGCGCAGCGAAAAGATCGAAGGCGGCGTCGAGCGCCTTGTCCGGGTCGGCGCTGGGCCGGTCGACCTTGTTAATGACCAAAATCGGGCGCAGGCCCAGAGCCAGCGCCTTCGACAACACGAATTTGGTCTGCGGCATCGGCCCTTCCGCCGCGTCGATCAAAAGCAGGCAGCCATCGACCATGGAGAGAATGCGCTCCACTTCGCCGCCGAAATCGGCGTGGCCTGGGGTGTCGACGATGTTAAGGCGGACGGGCTCGTCGCCCTTTTCCCAGACGACGCTGGTGCATTTGGCGAGAATGGTGATCCCGCGCTCGCGCTCAATGTCGTTGGAGTCCATGGCGCGCTCGGCCATTTCGGCGTTGTCGCGCACGGCGCCGGACTGGCGCAGCATTTCGTCCACAAGAGTCGTCTTGCCGTGGTCGACGTGTGCGATGATGGCGATATTTCTCAGGGCCGGGGTCATGACTTTATAGCGTCCTTTCGCATCCCGGTTGGCTTCACGCCGGAGAGCGGGGGCTCAGGGGATATTGCATTGCGGTATTTGGCGGGCTCGTTGCGCGGTTTTTGCCGGTTTGGCAAGGGGGCGGGTGGGGAAAAGCGGTTAAGACAAGCGCTATGCGGCCCGGACTGGCCCCCTTATATCTGGGCGCGCCCTATATAATAAGAGCCCATGGCCCGTTTCACTCCAGAATTCCTCGATGAACTGAAGGCGCGATTGCGCCCGTCCGACGTCATCGGGAAGCATGTGAAGCTCAAAAAGCGGGGCAACGCCTGGTGGGGCCTCTCGCCCTTCAAGCCGGAAAAGACCCCGTCCTTCACCGTGGACGACCGGCGCGGGAGCTATCACTGCTTCTCGACCCAGAACCATGGCGACATCATCACCTTTCTGATCGAGACCCAGGGGCTGACCTTCCCCGAGGCGGTGGAGCGGCTCGCCGCCGATGCGGGGCTCACGCTGCCGACCGAGAGCCCGCAGGAGGCGGCGCGCGCGGAAAAGGCGAAAGGGCTCGCCGAGGCCTCAGCCGCGGCGGCGAAGTTTTATCAGGCGATGCTTCACCGCGCCGACGGCCGGACCGCTATGGAATATCTGCGTGGGCGTGAGATTACGGACGCGCAGATCGAGGCCTTCGGCATCGGCTTTGCCCCCGCGGGCCGCCATGCGCTGAAAGACTATCTCTTGAACAAAGGCTTTGCTGATGAAGTGCTGGTCGAGGCGGGACTTTTAATCAAGCCGGAAGACGGCGGCGCAACTTATGACCGTTTCCGAAATCGCATCATGTTCCCGATCCTCGGCACGCGCGACCGGGTGATCGCGTTCGGAGGCCGCGCGCTCGATCCGAACGCCAAGGCGAAATATCTCAATTCGCCGGAAACCCCGCTCTTTCACAAAGGGTCGGTGCTTTACAATTTCACGAACGCCCGCGCCGCTGCGGCGGACGATAAAAAGCCTTTGATCGTTTGCGAAGGCTATATGGACGTGATTGCGCTCTGGGGGGCGGGGATCAAACGCGCGGTTGCGCCGCTGGGCACGGCGCTAACCGAAGACCAGCTTGCGCTGCTCTGGCGGTCGTCTGACGAACCGGTTTTGTGTTTCGACGGCGACAGCGCCGGCGTCAACGCAGCGCACCGTTCTATTGATCGCGCGCTCGCCATGTTGAAGCCGGGCAAGTCGCTGAACTTCGCGTTTCTGCCCGAAGGTCAGGACCCGGACGATCTGCTGCGGGCCGAAGGCGTCGCCGCGATGAACGATGTGCTCGAAAAAGCGCGGCCCCTTGTGGATGTTCTGTGGTCGCGGGAAGTCGCCGCACGCGAGCTCGACACGCCGGAGCGGCGCGCGGCCTTGCGGTCTCACTTGCGTGACCTCGTCAAGGAAATCGCCGACAAGGATGTGCGCGGCGCCTATGGCGAGGAATTGTCCCAGCGGCTCAACGCCCAGTTCCAGCCGGCCCCCAAACAGGGGGGGTACAGTCGGGACGGTTATAATCAGGGGGGCTCGGGACGCGGCGGCAACCCGTTTCGCCAGACCGGGCAGTGGGGCGGCCGATCCGGTCAGTCCGGCCGCTCGGACCGTGGGATGGGCTTCCGGTTTGCCGTGCCCGCCCGGCCGACCCCGGGCCTGAAAAGCCCCTCCCAATGGGTGCGGGAGGCGAGCCTCGTTCTCGCCGCCATCAACCATCCGGCGCTTCTGGAGCGGCGTGAGGCGGCCTATTTTGAGCTCGATCTGGCCGATCCGGGGCTGAAAGCCCTTCTCGGTGAGGTCCTTTCCGCAATTTCCACAGACCCGGCTCTTGACAGCGCCGGGTTGAAAAGCCATCTCACCAAGACTGGCGCGGCAGGCACATTGGAGCGGGTGACATCAGATCCCCAGCTCGGAAAACACAGATTCCTCCGCCCCGAGACTGAGATTGACGAGGTAGAGCAGGGGTTTCGAAACGCCCTGGCCCATCATCTGTTTGAGTCGACCCACAAGCAGGAGGTGGCCCGCTCGGCGTCTCAGATATTCACTGATGGCGATGATGCGTGGAAAGCGGCGGCGGCCGCGCGCGAGGAGTTAATCAATTCGAGTAAGCCGGAAGAAGAGGGGGATGAGGGCGATTCCCCCAGGCGGTTCACGGATGCGCTCGAAAGAATGAAACAGACCGTAGAGAAAAAATTCGGTCGGTAAGGATTTTACGGCATGGCGAAAAAAGCGGCGGCGACGAAAGAGACGGAAGCGGCGGAACCGGCGGACGGCCCGATCCTCGATCTGACGGATGCGGACGTCAAGAAGCTGATCAAGACGGCGAAGTCCCGCGGTTACGTCACTTATGACGAACTGAACAAGGTGCTGCCGTCGGAAGAGGTCTCTTCCGAACAGATTGAAGACATCATGGCCCAGCTTTCCGAGATGGGCATCAATGTCGTCGAGCATGAAGAAGACGACGATGATGATGGCGCCGAAGCCGCCAATGACGACGAAGGCGAAGCAGCGCCGGCTAAATCCAAAGCGGTCGCCGTCAAGGACGAGAAAAAAGGCGGCCAGGTTGTCACGACCAACACCGGCGCCTCCGCTGATCGCACTGACGATCCGGTGCGCATGTATCTGCGGGAAATGGGCACGGTTGAGCTTCTCTCCCGCGAGGGCGAGATTGCGATCGCCAAGCGCATCGAAGCCGGCCGTGAGACCATGATCAGGGCGCTCTGCGAATCGTCGCTGACCTTTGAGGCCATCACCGTCTGGCGCGACGAACTTCAGGAAGGCCGCGTCCTTCTGCGCGATATTATCGACCTCGACGCCACCTATGGCGGCGGGCCGGAGGCGCGCCCCGACATGACCCAGCCGGAAGTTGCTGAACGCGTAAACCGCGAAGAGGCCGAAAAGGCCGAGAACGCTGACGACGACGAAGACGATTTTGACGAGGGCGCGCTGTCGCTCTCGGCGATGGAGGCGGAATTGCGCGATGGCGTGATGATGACCTTCGAGGATATTTCGAACGACTATAAAAAACTGCGCCGTCTTCAGGACATCATGATTGAAGAGCAGCTGAAGGGCGAAGATCTTTCCTCGTCACAGTCGCGTCGTTTTAAAAAGTTGCAAAAAGACATTGTCGAGCGCGTGCGTTCCGTCCGCCTCAACAATCAGCGGATCGAAGCCCTCGTCGAACAGCTTTACGACATCAACCGCAGGCTGATGGCGCTTGAGGGCAAGCTTGTGCGTCTTGCCGACAGCTATGGCGTCAACCGTCAGGAATTTCTGTCCGATTATATCGGCGCCGAGCTCGACCCCGAATGGTTCGAGCGCATTTCCGCCAAGACCGGCAAGGGCTGGCAGAACTTTGTCAAAAAAGCCGAGACTCAAGTCGTCAATATCCGCGATGAGATCGGCGAACTGGCGACCGAAACCGGTCTTACGGTTCAGGATTTCCGCCGCATCGTCTCCATGGTGCAAAAGGGCGAGCGCGAGGCGCGCATTGCGAAGAAGGAAATGGTCGAGGCGAACCTCCGCCTCGTTATCTCCATCGCCAAGAAATACACCAATCGCGGCCTGCAATTCCTCGATCTCATTCAGGAAGGCAATATCGGCCTCATGAAAGCGGTCGATAAGTTCGAATATCGCCGCGGCTACAAATTCTCGACCTATGCGACGTGGTGGATCCGTCAGGCGATCACCCGGTCGATCGCTGACCAGGCGCGCACAATCCGCATTCCGGTGCATATGATCGAGACGATCAACAAGATCGTCCGCACTTCGCGCCAGATGCTCCACGAAATCGGCCGCGAGCCGACGCCGGAAGAGCTGGCCGAAAAACTCTCCATGCCTTTGGAGAAAGTGCGCAAGGTGATGAAGATCGCCAAGGAGCCGATCTCTCTTGAAACGCCGATTGGCGACGAGGAAGATTCTCATCTCGGCGATTTCATCGAGGACAAGAATACGATCCTCCCCATCGATGCGGCGATTCAGTCAAACCTGCGTGAGACGACAACGCGTGTGCTCGCCTCGCTCACGCCGCGCGAAGAGCGCGTGCTCAGGATGCGTTTCGGCATCGGCATGAACACCGACCACACCCTTGAAGAGGTCGGCCAGCAATTCTCGGTCACCCGCGAACGCATCCGCCAGATCGAGGCGAAGGCGCTTAGAAAGCTGAAGCATCCGTCACGGTCGCGAAAGCTTCGGAGCTTCCTCGATAACTAAGAAGTGACCCCGCCTCGTGCGGGGTTTTTCTTGTCTCACCTCAATGGCTGCCTATCTTGCTCTGTAGGCGAATGGTTTCCGCGCAGGTAAAGCTGGAAAATCCGAAATCTCTGAGGGGCAAGATGAAAATCATAAAGATTGGGTTGTTTGCGCTCGCTACGCTCGTGGCGATTGGCGCTTGGTGCGCGTTTTCTGTTTTTGGCGGGCTTTACGGCTGGTGGATGACGCCCATCGCGGATAAGGGCGATCACGCCGCCTTTTTCGCCGAAGCGACGCAGCGTATTGACGAGTCGAATCCCGGCAACACGGCGTTCATTCTTATCGAGAATGGCGAAGTCGTTGGCGAGTATTACGCGCCGGATGACCGTGGCGTTGATATGCAGACAGTTTTCCCGACTTCATCTTTCAGCAAATGGATTACGGCGCTTGGCGTGATGAAACTCGTCGAGGAAGGAAAGATCTCCCTTGATGAACCGGTGTCGACTTACCTGACGCGCTGGAGCCTTCCCGATGGCGCTTTCGACGAGAACGGCGTCACGGTCCGGCGTCTGCTGGGCCACACCGCCGGTCTTACGGACGGACTTGGCTTTGGCGACTACGAAGCCGACGAGACCCTGCCGTCGCTTGAAGAAACCTTGGCGAACCCGCGGGCTTCTTCGGGACGCGACGTCAAGATCGAAGTGGGCGCGGAGCCCGGCGAGGAATTCGCCTATTCCGGCGGCGGATATCTCATCCTGCAGCTTCTGATCGGAGAAGCGTCCGGTCAGGACTATGAAAGTTACATTCGCGATGAAGTGCTGGCGCCGTTAGGAATGACGCAATCTTCTTTCGGTTTCATCGGCGATATCGAAGGCGCGTCGCAATCCTTCGACGCCAGTGGCGCGGTTGCGCCGCACTATCAATACGCCGCGGCGGGCGCCACCGGCTTTTCGAGCTCGGCGGCCGATTTGCTTCTGCTCGCCAGGGCGCTGACCAATGAAGACGTGGATTTCGCGTTGCAGCCGGCGACCCTCGCCGCCATGCGCAAGCCCGAAGCATATGTTCTTGGCGCGCCGATCTGGGGTCTTGGGACCATTCTCTACGCCCCCACAAAATCCGGCGATTTCGTCTACGGACATGACGGCGCCAACGAGCCGGCGATCAACGTGTCGGTGCGGATCAATCCTGACAATGACGATGCCTATATCATGCTGGCGAACGGACACCCGTCTCTGGCGTCGGATATCGGCGGCGAATGGGTTCTGTGGCAGACCGGCGCGCCCGATATCCTGTCCACCGAAAGGGCCATCAAGAGCGCGGTCCTGCCGGCCGCTCTCGGGTCTCTCCTTATGCTGATAGGGGCGATTCTTCTTGCAAGGCGGCTCTTTTTCCGCGGCCGGGCGAGCGCTTGACAGGGTAAACGAGACTCCGTTTGATGCTGGCAGGGCGATCGACGCGGTCGCATCAAACGGGGAGACATTTCATGAAATTTTTTATCATGTGCGCAGCGTTTCTGACGCTAGCGGCGTGTGGGCCCAAGACGGATACGGATGTTTTGGAGCGGAACAAGGAACTTGCGCGCAACTTTTACGAAGATCTGTGGTTCAGCGAAAATACCGATAATTATTCGAAATATGTCGCCGACACCTACATTGTCCACGATGTCGGGCCGCGCAAGGGCGTCGAAGAGGCGGCGGTCGAGCAAAAGAACATCGCCGACCTGTTTCACAGCTTTGGCAAGATGACGGGCAAGATCGATTATCAGATCGCGGAAGGCGATAAGGTCGCGACCCGTTGGTGGATTTATCTCGAACCGAATGAACAGGCGCAGGCCATGGGCCTTACGCCTGTCGATGGCGTCGCGATCATCAACGTGTTCCGGTTCAACGACGACGGCAAGATTGTTGAAGTCTGGAACCATCGCCACGATGTCGAACTTCCGCAGCCGCCGCAGGCGGAAATGGATTAAATTTTGTTGCGCACAAGCGGCGATCCCTCGCAGGCATGGCGAAAACGATGAACTATGATGACTACATCGCCTGTTTCAGCGCCGGGGACGATGAGCGTCTTGTCGAAGACTTCTTCTGCGACGACGTGATTTTCAAAAGTTCGAGCCGCGACTTCCAGGGAAAGGCGAAGCTGAAAGAATTTCTCGCCTGGGCTCATGACGGCGTGCGGGAAGTGCCGCGCCCGCAGCTCGTCCTTCAGAACGAAGATCACCTGTTTGCTGAAGTCGACATGGATTTTCATGCGACGAAAGAGCGGCCTGACTTTCCGTTCGCGCATTTGCACCCCGGCGACATGGTCTCGGTGAAGTTCTTCGTGACCTATGGCCTTCGCGGCGGGCGTGTCGCATCGCTTAATTCCATGGTCTGGCCGCCAGGAAAAGGCGTTAGCCAAGTTCCGCGTCTCGGCCCTATGCCCACACAGATTGCGGCGTTTCACAGCTATGCGGCGGCGTTCAGCGCCGGCGATGGGGAACGGTTCACGAAGTTTTACACCGATGACATTGTGCTTGAGCTGCCGGTGGCGGCGCCGATAAAAGGGCCAGACGGTATTGCGGCTTATTACAGCGCCATGTTTGACCGGGTGCGCGAGAGCATCACAATTCACAGCGTTGAGGCGACGGCGGAAAAGATCACGCTTAATGCCGACGCGCGATTTACGGCCGTGAAAGACGCGCCTGACTTCCCGGTCGCCGCGCTTTCGAAGGGCGACTACGTCGAAAGCAATGTCATCGTCGACTATCGCCTCCGGGGCGGCCTGATCGACCATATCAACGTGCGGCGTAATGGTGAAAAACTCATCCATGGCAGGAGCGGATGAAGCGCGCGAATCAGATGAAAAGGACCATGTGCTTCAAAGGATGACGCCCATGACCGCGCCGAATGTCGGATCGAAAGCCAATAAGTCGCAATTCGATTGTTATGATGATCTCGCAGAGGACGAACCCTATTTTGTCATTCGCGCGGATGATCCACTCTCTGACGCGCTGATTGAGCTGCACGCCTATATCGGCGCGGGCCAGTCCGGCGCAGCGCATAACAAGCTCGCCGAAATCATGGAGCTGACCCGAGACCGGCCGCCGCGGCCGTCGGATTCGCCCAAATATCGGGAGACGTTCGCCATCTCCCAGGCCATGGAGACCTGGCGGCGCGCCAAGCCCCGGTCATAAACCGCGCCTTTTTCTGCAACCTTCCTGTGCTAGACTTGTTTTAAACAGGGTGCGCGCCTGTCTGTTATGGGTGCGCCGCATAGTCTCGGGAGGGTCGTATGGGGATTTTTAAGTCTACATTTCGCAACATTATCGTTGGCGCTGCGGCAGTGGCGCTGGTCGCCTGTGCGGCGACCGGCGGTCCGCTCGGCTTATCGGATCAACAGGGACTGGCGCTTGGCGATCAGGAGCATCCGAAAATCGTCGCGGCCTTTGGCGGAGAGCTGAACGATCCGCAACTGACGGCCTATGTCCAGCGTATTCACAAAAAGCTTGTGACGTCGTCGACGGCGCCGAGCCCCGATTTGCAGAATATTGAGCTGACGGTGCTCGACAGTCCTGTAGTGAACGCCATGGCGTTGCCCGGCCATGTCTATGTGACCCGCGGCCTCCTTGCGCTGGCGAACAGCGAAGCGGAAGTCGCCGGCGTCATCGGCCACGAGATTGGTCATATCCATGAGCGCCATACGGCGGAGCGTGTGAGCCGCGGCAATCTGGCGGGTCTTGGCGCGGCGGCGGTGGCGATCCTTACCGGCGAACAGGACATGGCGCAGCTCGCCGGGCAGGCGGCGCAGCTTTACCTTATGAAATTTTCGCGCAGTCAGGAATATGAGGCCGATATGGTCGGTGTACGGATCATGGACCAGGCCGGGTACGATCCTATCGGCCAGTCGGAATTTCTCGACACGCTCGGCAAATGGTCGAGCCTTGAAAGCCAGATTGCTGGCGTCGAGCGCCCGCCGGAATTCCTGAATACACACCCGAACACGCCGGAGCGCGTACGCCGCGCGGCGGCGGAGGCGCAAGTGCTTGGCGCCGGTTCGGGCGAGGGCCGCAATCGCGATACCTATCTCGCCAATATTGACGGGCTTCTTTACGGCGACGATCCGGTGAAGCAGGGCTTTATCCGGGGGCGGGATTTTATTCATCCCGGATTGGGCATCGCCTTCACCGTACCGTCCGGGTTTGAGCTTCAGAACTCTTCAACAGCGGTTGTCGCCCGATCCCAGCAGACGGGCGCGCAGATGCAGTTCACCGGCGCCAATTCGGCTGACAGCCCGCAAACGATCATTGACGGCGCCCTGTCGCAAAGCCTCGGCGTCGATTTGAAGCCATCCCGAACCATGACGGTCAGCGGCCGTCCGGCCGCCGTTGGGACCGCGCGCGCCAACACCCAGAGCGGCGCCGTGGATGTCGCCGCTTATGTGGTGAAATGGCAGGGAAACACCAATTACATTTTCTTGTGGGTCGCGCCGGCGGGATCGTCGTCACAGTCGACCTTCACGACGAGCGTCCGCTCATTGAGGGCGGTATCGCTACAGGCGGCGAACCCGCCTGCGGCGCAACGCATCGACGTCGTCACGGTTCAGCGCAACGACACCGCTGCGAGCCTTTCGCGCTACATGGCCTTCGACGAATATAAAGAAGAGCGGTTCCGGGTCATGAACGCCATCGGTCCCAGCGATCCCGTGCCGGCTGGCGAGCGGGTGAAGCTCGTGCGCTGAGCGCGGGTCTTGTGAATTGAAAAAGCAGCGTCTCGCAGGGTTCGCTGCAGTATGGTCTTGCGCGGCTGGGGCCAATCGCTAAGGTCCGCCAAGACTTTAAGCTATGTCCGCGGTTGGTTTCGCGGACCCAAAGGAGGAATTTATGGCTGTTGACGGCAAGTGGAACATTACGATCAAGACCCCTATGGGCGAACAGACCGCGATGCTGACCCTGAAAGAAGAAGGCGGCGCACTCACCGGTGAAATGTCCGGCGCCGCCGGCACGTCGCCGATCGAGAACGGCAAGGTTGAAGGCGACACACTAAGCTGGGACGCCAAGGTGACGAATCCCATGCCGATCACGCTGTCCTTTACCGGCAAAACCGAAGGCGACGACATCTCCGGCAGTGTACAGCTCGGGGCTTTCGGCACTTCGACTTTCTCCGGTACGGCCGCTTAAAGTCTTTCCATGATCAGGTTCGCCTCCATTCTCGCCACAGGCGTCATGCTTGTCGCCTGTGGGCCGCGGGAGGCGAACCCGGATGAAGTAAACCGCCTTGCCGATGGGGTGCTGGAAAACGCCACTGAGGGCGTGGAGTCGGCCGACTCTAATGTGGCTGTTCAGGCGGATGCGGCTAGCCTGGATACGCTCGCCGTCGATTTCGTGAAGCTTGCGCTCGCCGTCGGCCAGCACGACCCGGCTTTCGTCGACGCTTATCATGGTCCCGCCGATTGGGCTGAGACGGCCGAGGCGGAGCAACGCCCCCTTGATCAGCTTGAGTCAGACGCACAGGGACTTCTCATCTCCGTCCGCCGCACCAATCGCGAAGGCGGGAGCGTTCGTGGTGAGATGCTGGAGAAACAGCTTCGCGC
>JAUIEG010000582.1 GCA_030428745.1 Alphaproteobacteria bacterium | reverse complement strand
TTCTCGCCGGCCCCGACACCGGCGCCGCGCCGTCAATCGGCCTTCAATGGCGCAACTACGCACAGTCTCTAGGCGGACTGCATGAGAAATATTTCGACCTGGAACCGGATTATGTGGCCGAAACCATGGGCCGGTTTCTTGAAACCATTTTGCGCGCCGAAAGCGAAAGGCGGATCATCCTCGAAAAAACCAGTCTCAACATCACCGCCTTTGAAGCCCTCGCCGTCATCCTGCCCGCGGCGAAATTCATTCATGTCGTGCGGGACGGACGCGATGTCGCCACCTCGCTTCTGGAGCGAAACTGGCGCGACCCGGCGACAGGCCAGCCTTTCGCGCATGTGAGCGACCGCAAGGCCGCCATCGACTACTGGTCGGGTCTCACGGCGACGGGCCTCGCCGCTGAAAGGAAACTGGAAGGAAGCGGGCGGCTTATTCGCGTGCGCTATGAGGATCTCGCGGGCCGGCCCGAAAACACCGTCAAAGCGATCTGCGACTTTCTGGAAATCGACTGGCCGTCAGCGGAGCCCTTGCGTCCGCCGCTCGCCAATCAAGACTATATCGCCCTTGAGCGCGATAGCCTGCCAATGATGCTCGGTCCCATGACCTCTTCGCGGATCGGGCGTCATCGCCGCGTCCTTCCCGCGGACGTCATCCGCCAGCTTGAAGAGGCGGGAAGACCGGCGCTGACGGCGCTTGGGTATCTCTGAAATCGGTGATGAAGATGGTACCGCCTGGTGGTCTCGAACCACCGACCTCTAGATCCACAATCTAGCGCTCTAACCAACTGAGCTAAGGCGGCCTTTCAGAAGGCGCGGAACCTACGCGCCAGCGCCCCCTATTTCAAGCGGGCCGATCGCGTTTTTGGCGCGTTTTTCGGCCCGCTTTTTTTGCCTGAAGTCCGGCCTCAAGAACCCGATCTGAGGAGCGCGATCTCTTTTTTCAGCTGCGCGATGCGGGTCGCGTCCGACGGGTGGGACGAAAGGAATTCCGGCGGGGCGCCGCTCTTTTGCGCCGCCATTTTCTCCCAGAATTTCACCGCCTCATTCGGATTATACCCCGCGCGGGCCATGTACCGGACGCCGAACTTGTCGGCTTCAAGCTCATGCTTGCGCGAGAAGGGCAGAAGGACGCCATATTGCGCGCCGATGCCAAGCGCCTGAACCGCCGCACTGGAAACCTGACCGCCGCCGGCGATGGCGCTGCCGGCGCTGAGCGCCGTCTGGGCCGCCGCCGCCTGGCTGTAGCGCTCGCCAGAGTGATTGAAGTTCACATGGGCGACTTCATGGCCCATCACCGCCGCGATCTGGGCGTCATTCTCCATGATGTCGAGAATGCCGGTATAGATGCCGATCTTACCGCCGGGCAGCGCGAAGGCGTTGATCTGGTCGGATTTGAAAACCCGCACTTCCCATTCCGCCGGATTGCCGCCGGCCGCGCGAATGATCTTCGGCGCAACGCGGTTCACGCGGTTCACATATTTCGCTTCGTTGGTAATCGGCTCCTTTTGCTTCAGATCCGTCCAGGCGGAGCTGGCGAGCTGCGCCATCTGGCCCTGACTGACAAAGAGAAGCTGATTGCGCCCGAGCGATTCATTATAGGCGCAGGCCGCCAGCGTCATGACGCCCGCCGCCGCCAGACCTTTAATTACAAGCGCGCGCCATGCGCGCGCGCCACCGATCTTCAACAAGGATTTCATGCATTTCCTCCCTTAGCGCCCCAAAGGCCCGCCCCTGAGCTTGAGCGCGAGCATAGGACATTGCCGCCCGCCCCTCAATGCGGGGGACGGAACCACCCGATAACGCCAAAATCAGGGCTCGAGTTCGCAATCCCAGTAGAGGAAATCCTGCCAGCTTTCATGGAGATAATGCGGCGGGAAGGCGCGTCCGCGCTCATTCAGCTCAAACATCGTCGGCCGTTGCGGCTCCCGCGCGGGGAACATTTTCGCCTCGCGCGGCGTGCGCCCGCCCTTTTTGATGTTGCAGCCCGAACAGGCGGCGACGATATTTTCCCATGTGGTGCGCCCACCTTGCGAGCGCGGCTTCACATGATCGAAGGTCAGATTATCGCGCTGCGACGAGCCGCAATACTGACAGCTGAAACTGTCGCGCAGGAAAACATTGAAGCGCGTAAAGGCCGGCGCGCGCGAATGGCTGACATAGCTTTTCAGCGACACGACCGATGGCAGGCGCATTTCGAAATTGGCGCTGTGCACTTTGGTGTCATATTGCGCGACGACGTCGACACGATCGAGGAAGACGGCTTTCAGCGTATCCTGCCACGACCAGAGCGAAAGCGGGAAATAGCTGAGCGGGCGGAAGTCCGCGTTCAACACAAGCGCCGGACAAGAGTCGGGAGATCGCAACGCCAGGGTCATGACGACCGCCTCACTGCGAAGGCCCATGGAAACCGAAGATGCTCACTCGAACGCTTGAAAGCGGGATCTCCCCTGCTGTCGCGACAGTTTAGCCGGTTCATTTCCCTTCTGCCTATAACTGATTCTGCATGACAGAAGTTTGAAGGTTTAGGGGATATTTTCGCA
>JAUIEG010000581.1 GCA_030428745.1 Alphaproteobacteria bacterium | reverse complement strand
AAGCGGAAATGACGCGGCTTGGTTTTTACGGGCTTGCGCCTTTCGTTATCGCCGCTGTCGCTATGTGGCTGAGCCCCATCATCATTCCCAGTCACATTGCGCTCGATTTTCACCTTCTCGCCCTTGCCTATGGCGCGGTCATCGTCGCCTATCTTTCCGGCGCCGGGGCAGGCGCGACGCTCAATCCCGGCCAGAAGCTGCAAGAATCATTGGTGCCGGGACAGCTGATCACCCTCGTCGCCTTCGCGGCGATCCTGCCCGACGGCGTCTTCTTAATGTCTCTTGGCGCCGCCTGGCGTCATTTCATCATCCTCGTTCTCCTTGCCTATCTGTTGATGCGTGATCTTGCCGCGACAAACGCCGGCATCTTCCCCAAATGGTATGGCGCATTAAGGCTTCGGCTCACTTTCTGGGCGGGGCTCGCCATTTTGCTCATCATGAGCCGGTTGTTGCTTTGGGGATATTACTAAACCCATGAAAACTCCGCTGTGCAGCGCCATTCTGTTTTTCGCGATTGGCGGTTAAAAGCCGCGCATGGACGCTCTCACCCTCGATCAAATAACAATCGCACTTTCGCCCTCATCGCAGGCCATGCTGTCGGCGGCGATTATCATTATGATTTTCGCCATCGCGCTCAGCCTGAAACCTGAGCATTTTTCATTTCTGAAAACGGACCCGAAACTGTTCTGGGGCGGACTGGCGGCGCAGCTCATCGGCCTTCCCGCCATGACGCTGCTTCTCGTCACGATCATGGCGCCGCATCCGTCGATCGCGCTCGGCATGATCGTGGTCGCCGCCTGCCCCGGCGGCAATGTTTCCAACTTCATGACCTGGAGCGCCCGAGGCGACACGGCCTATTCGGTGTCGCTCACGGCGGGATCAAGCGTTATCGCCGCGTTATGGACGCCTGCCGCGATCCTGTTCTGGTCGGCCCTTTATCCTCCAACCGATGCGCTTCTCGATACGATAGACTTCAATCGCGTCGCCTTTGTCGCCCAGACGACAGTCATGCTCGCAGCGCCGCTGGCGCTCGGGATGTACGGCGCTCATAAAATTCCCGCAGCGGCGGAAAA
This sequence comes from Alphaproteobacteria bacterium, assembly GCA_030428745.1. GTDB lineage: Bacteria > Pseudomonadota > Alphaproteobacteria > Caulobacterales > Parvularculaceae > Hyphococcus. The sequence goes on along the minus strand of JAUIEG010000581.1, from coordinate 1,473 downwards.
AATTCGCAACCCCCTCGCGCTCTTCGGCGCAGGCATGCTGGCCATTGTCATTCTTGACGGCTTCATCAAATTGACAGGCGTGCTCCTTCCGGCCTGGGCGCTTATTCTCATTCCCGTCGCCGTACACAACGCCTGCGCCTTTGCGCTGGGCGCCGGCGTTGGCCGCCTGCTCGGCGCCTCACCCGCCCGGCGGCGCAGCCTCGCTTTTGAAGTGGGCATCCAGAACGCCGGCCTCGCCATCGTCCTTCTCCTCGCGCAGCTAAAGGGCCTTGGCGGCGCCGCGGCCATCGCAGCTGTATGGGGTGTTTGGCACTTCCTTTCCGGCGGCGTTATGATCCTTCTCTATCGCACTCTCGACGCAAGAAAAGCGAACGCCCCGTGAACTTAACGCTCACGGGGCGTTAGCATTTTGCTCAAGATATAAAACCGTCAGGCGTGAATTTTGTTTGCTTTACGACGCTTTGCGGCGCCAAACGCAAATACGCCAAGGGCGAAAAGCGGTGCCGCCGCCGGCAGCGGAACATCGCTTACGTCCATGCCGGTCAACGAGAAGTTATCCACAAACGCAAATCCATCCCTTGGGTTTCCTACGCGCACCGTCAAAAAAGTGGCCGCAATGGAGGCCATAAAGCTGGAGGATAATTCTGTCCAAGAATCGAAGCTTAGCGGCGAGCCGCTAAAAACAAGCGTTCCAAAATCTGTGGCACTCGTGGAAAGTCCTATCTCGACCAACCCAAAGGGGTCGATTGAGATGCCGGCAGCCCAAAATGACAGATCGTATGTTTCGCCAACGGAAAGCGGTCCAGCGAGCGCAAATGAAAAAGCATCGAAAGGCGGCCCATCGATATCCCGGGAATGCATGCCGACCTTCCAATCGCCACTCTGCGGCGCAATGCCAAAGCTGGTGCCAGTAACGAAATCCATTTCTTCAGAGGTGCCAAATCCGGTGGCGCCTGTGACCGTCGCCGTAAAGTCCGCATTGGTCATATTGAAGAGTGATCCGGCGGCGGTGTTATCTTCAAAATCGCCATTGATAATGAGATTGGCGGATGCATTTGTCGCGAACGACGCAACGGCCAAAGCGATGACGCTAAGCAGAAATTTCATGATGTCCCCCAAATGAGCCGTTTCCACGGCAACGCTACACTGGGGAAAACTATGGAACTAAGCTGTCAAATTCAATACATTTTTGGCGGGAGGGCTGATAACCCTACTCGCCTGGATATTACACTTACCGAAAGAAATTCTCATGGGTTTCGATCTCAAGATCATTAACGGTCTCCTCTATGACGGTGACGGCGGCGCGCCCGTTCACGCCAATATCGGCGTCAAGGACGGCAGGATCGCCGAGATCGGCGCCTGCGCAGACGACGCCAAGCAAGTGATCGACGCAGACGGCGCCATCGTCACGCCCGGCTTCATCGACCTTCACACCCATTACGATGGGCAGATTTCCTGGGACGAAGAATTGAA
>JAUIEG010000580.1 GCA_030428745.1 Alphaproteobacteria bacterium | reverse complement strand
TAATGTTTGCCGTCTGCGGGTGTCACCAGCATCATCGCGGCGCCTTTCAGTCCAGCGCGCCCTGTGCGTCCGATACGGTGCACATAGTCGTCAGAATGAATTGGCACGTCGTAATTGAATACATGGCTGACAGCGGGAATATCGAGCCCTCGCGCTGCGACATCAGAAGCCACAAGAAATTGCACTTCGTCGCTGCGGAACTTATCGAGGGTTTCCGTGCGGAAAGCCTGGGCCAGATCGCCATGGATCGGCCGCGCATTGAAGCCATGCTTTTGCAGCGACTTAGCCACAACATCCACTGTCGATTTACGGTTGCAGAAGATGATGCCGTTTTTCACATCGTCCTGACGCAGAAGCTCGCGCAGCGCGTTGCGCTTTGTCTTGTCATCCTTTGTCGGCACGCGGACAATGCGCTGGGTGATTGTTTCGGCGGTTGAAGCCGGGCGCGAAACCTCAACCCGGACAGGGTTGTGCAGGAACTGGTCCGTGATGCGCTGAATTTCCGGCGGCATTGTTGCGGAGAAAAACAGGGTCTGACGCGTCATCGGCGTCATTTTGAAAATCTTTTCGATGTCGGGGATGAAGCCCATGTCGAGCATTCGGTCGGCCTCATCGATGACCATCACCTCTATGCCGCTGAGCAATAGTTTGCCGCGTTCGAATTGGTCGATGAAGCGGCCCGGCGTTGCGATTAGCACGTCGACGCCGCGCATTAGTTTTGCATCTTGGTCGCCAAAAGAAACGCCGCCGATGAGGAGCGCCATCGAGAGCTTGTGATTGATGCCGTATTTCTCAAAATTCTCGGCGACCTGCGCGGCGAGCTCTCGCGTCGGTGCGAGCACGAGGGAGCGCGGCATGCGCGCCTTGGCGCGGCCTTTGGAAAGACGCTCAATCATTGGCAGGGTGAAGGAAGCGGTTTTTCCAGTGCCGGTCTGGGCGATGCCGAGCACGTCATGGCCCTTAATCGCCGGGGGGATGGCTTCTTCCTGGATTGGGGTAGGGTTTTCGTAGCCAGCCGCAGCAATAGCTTCGAGAAGTTTCGGCGATAAGCCGAGATCAGCAAAAGACATCGAGTCTCCGTTTGGGTTTTTGACGGCGTCGCGCAGTAGCGCCTTTCAGCCGTTTTTTCGCATCGGCGGGTTGTTTCTCTCCAACGCCACGCTCTTCCGCCGTGGAAGCGATGCGTCATCATGGGCAATGGGTCTTGAGGACCTAGTGCAGATGCAAAAAGAGCGCTGCGTCTTATCGTGGGGCTGGACGGAGATGATCCGGAACGGCCGATTGCGCGCGCTGCATCGCAGCATTGCGAGGCGGGAAGTAAGAGGCTTTCCCTGGCGAGTCAATGATTTCGGGGTATTTTGGCCTGGTTTTGCTGGTCTGAGCGAGGGATGTTGCCTAAAATCCGCACATGAAGCCCCGATTCAAGACGCTCCCGGCCCTGACGGTCATTGGTCTCATATGGCTTCCTCAGGCGTCAGGAGGGACTGACGGGCTCGATAAAGACGCCTGCATGTTGAACGGATTTCCGCTTCACGGCGATGTGCAGGTGGTCGAGAGCTTTCCAGATATCCGCGTGCAGATCGTGACAAGCTTTCCGGATCTGCGGGTTGAGCGCGTAGACAGCTTTCCCGATGATTGCGGTCAATGGAGATTTGTCGACAGCTTTCCGGACCTTAAAATTCAATATGTAGAGAGTTTTCCGGACCTGAAAATCGAGATGGTTTCAAGCTTTCCCGGATGGCCTTGATCACAGAAAGAAGGACTTCATGCGGCTGATCGTAATGATGCTGCTCGTCGCGCTGGCGGCCTGCGCCGGCGAAAAGGTTGAAACAGCAGATGGTCCTGCGGACAGGTTTCTGCAGCGCATCGCCTCTCATTGCGGCAACGCCTATCAGGGAGAGGTGGTGTCCAGCGATGCCGTGGATGCAGATTTTGCCCAGGAAAAATTAGTGATGCAGGTGCGTGACTGCAGCGATAATGCTGTGCGTATTCCGTTTCATGTGGGCGAGGATCATTCCCGCACCTGGGTGGTTTCACGGACCGAGACGGGATTACGGCTCAAGCATGATCATCGTCATGCGGATGGCTCGGAAGACGCCGTGACGCAATATGGCGGCGACAGCGCCGACGTAAGCGAAACCCGCGTGGAGTTTCCGGTTGATCCTTTTTCTATTGAGCTGTTTCGTCGTGAAGGGCTTAGCGCCTCGGTGACCAATGTTTGGGCGATGGAAATTTCCGACGAGACATTCGCGTATGAAATGTCTCGCGAGAACAGGTTTTTCCGCGTTGAATTCGATCTGACAGCGCCGGTTCCCGCTCCGCCGCCGCCATGGGGCGCAGAAGGCTGACGCTGGCTCGCGCAACTTTAATATTCGGTAAGCTGACGGGTTCCGGTGTGGGAAAGGTCAGGGATTTTCTGGTTTCGGGCCGGTTTGCGAAGGCTTCGTTCTACAAAGGCGCCCGGAACGGAGCGGTGAAGGCAGTGTTAACCATCCGAAGCCAGATGGAGAACACCGCGATGCGTATTACTGCAAAAGTTAAACTGC
>JAUIEG010000579.1 GCA_030428745.1 Alphaproteobacteria bacterium | reverse complement strand
GGCAAGACGGCGACCGCGGACAAGCGATCGCTCACCGGCGGCTATCAGGCCAATGCGCGCATTGCGAGCTTTGTCGGCGCTGTTCCCGGTTATGCGCCGCGCTATGCGATCCTCATTACTTATGACAATCCACAGCCAGCGGAAGGAACCTATGGTTACGCAACCGCAGGCTGGAACGCCGCGCCCGCCTTTTCGCGATTTGTGGAGCGCGCTGCGCCGCTGCTCGGGCTTTCAACCGTCAATGAATCGACAGCGCTCGCCTCTTTCGTAACAGGAGAGCCGCCGGCGCTTCGCCGGGAAGCGAAGCTCACGAAGCAAGCGGGCGCCACAGGAGGGGCCAACGGGGGAGGCGGCGCCCCATGAGGCTTTCCGAACTCGCCTATGAGACAATCAAGCCCGATCCGCAGATTGACGGGCTGACCGCTGACAGCCGCGCCGTCTCGCGCGGCTTTCTGTTTGCGGCCTTGCCGGGCGTTAACGCCGACGGCGCCAAATTTATCCCCCAGGCGGAGGAAGGCGGCGCGGCCGCCATCCTGGCGCCGCCCGGCGTCACATCGAAGTTACCGGTGATTACCGACGCCGAGCCGCGGCGGCGCCTGGCGCAAATGGCGGCGCGGTTTTACCCGCGCCAGCCGGAAGTGGTCGCCGGAATAACCGGGACCAACGGCAAGACATCGACTGCGCGCTTTGCGGCGCAGCTCTGGACCCTGCTGGGTTATGAAGCAGGCAGCATGGGAACGCTCGGCGCCCAGTCCCGGGTTTACGAACGCGAACTGGCGCATACAACGCCGGATCCTGTCATCCTGCATGAAACCATGGATGTCATGACCCGCGCCGGCGTAACGCATCTTGCGATGGAGGTGTCGAGCCACGGGCTTGCCCAGCATCGCGCCGACGGCGTCCATTTTCGCGTTGCAGCCTTCACCAATATCACACAGGACCATCTCGACTATCATCCGACGTTTGAGGATTACTTCGCGGCGAAAGCTCGGCTGTTTTCCAGTCTTCTGTCGAAAGGCGGAACGGCGGTCGTGAATATGGATGGCGAGGGTGCTGAAGGCGTTATCGATATCGCGCGCGCCCGCAATATTCCGACTGTGCAGACAGGCTGGAACGGGCGCGACATCAAACTGTTGCGTTGTGAGCCGCATATGAGCGGACTGGTCCTAGAGATTGAATGCGGCGGCTATGTCTATCGCGCCGATCCGCCTCTAATTGGCGCCTTTCAAGCGGAAAATGCGCTTCTCGCTGCGGGGATTGCAGTTGGCGCCGGCGCCAAGGGCAGCGATGTCATGGAGCAGCTCGCCAATCTCGAAGGCGCGCCGGGGCGCATGGAGTTCATCGCTGAAATGGACGGCGGCGGCGTTTATGTAGATTACGCGCACACGCCAGACGCTGTTTCGACCGCGCTTAAAGCCATTCGCCCTCATGCGCCGCGCCGCGTGATCGCCATCGTCGGCGCCGGCGGAGATCGCGACCGCACAAAACGCCCGTTCATGGGCGCGGCGGCCAAGGCGAATGCTGATTTTGTGATTGTGACGGATGATAATCCGCGCACAGAGGAGCCGTCTGCGATCCGCGCAGAAGTTCTGAAAGGATGTCCGGACGCAAAAGAAATCGGCGACCGGGGCGAAGCGATTGCGGCGGGGGTTGCAATGCTGAGCGAGGGGGATGTGCTTCTGATTTTGGGGAAGGGGCACGAGGCGGGGCAACAGGTGGGGGATCAGGTCTTTCCGTTCGACGATGCGAGTGTTGCGCGCGACGCCGTTGCGGATCGGATGAAGGAGCTCGGGTGATGGTGAAAGAAATACTGGACAATCTGTGGAACGCCTATGAGGCCGCCGCCGCGACGGGCGGCGCCTTATGTGCGCGCGGCGGTGATCCCAAGAGTTGGACGGCTGAGGAGTGGTCGGCTGGCGGCGTTTCTATTGACACGCGCACATTGAAGCCTGGCGATATTTTTGTCGCCTTGCGCGATGCGCGCGACGGGCATGAATTTTTGAAGAGCGCGTTCGAGGCCGGCGCCTCCGCGGCGCTGGTGGCGCGGGCGCCGGAAGATGCGCCCGAAGGCGCGCCTTTGCTGGTGGTTGGCGATACGCTTGAAGGTCTGCGCGATCTCGCCCGCGCCGCGCGCACCCGCAATTTCGGCAAGCGCATCGCAGTGACGGGGAGCGCGGGCAAGACCTCCACCAAGGAAATCCTGCGCGCGGTTCTTGGCAGCGACGGCGTTGTTCATGCTGCGGACAAGAGCTTCAATAATCATTGGGGCGTGCCGCTGACCCTTGCGCGCCTTCCCATGCGTTCCGATTACGGCGTGTTTGAGATTGGCATGAATCATCCCGGTGAGATCACGCCATTGACGGGGCTTGTGCGCCCGCACGCCGCCATCGTCACGACGGTTGCGGCGGCGCATCTGGAATTTTTCAAATCCCTCGAGGAGATCGCAGAAGCGAAGGCGGAAATCTTCTCCGGGTTGGCGCCCGGCGGCGTCGCGGTGTTGCCCTTTGATAATGAATTCTTTCCGCTTCTCAAAAAACGCGCGGAGGAGGC
>JAUIEG010000578.1 GCA_030428745.1 Alphaproteobacteria bacterium | reverse complement strand
GAGCTTGCGACACCGGAAGAGGGCGTGGCGCCGGGGCAGGCTTGTGTCTTTTATTCACCCGACGCCGCCCATGACCGCGTCCTTGGCGGCGGTTGGATCGCCGCCACGAAAGCCGCCGCATGATCGTCGTTCGTAAAATTACCGCCGAGGACGAAGACGCCTGGCATCGCTTGTGGGAGGACTATCTTGATTTCTACAAGATGGAGCTGCCGCAGGCTCATGCGGACCAACTTTTCCACAGTCTTCTAAATGGCGAACCCTATTTCGGCTTTTTGGCTGAAAAGGACGGCGCCGTGATCGGTTTCGTTCACGGGCTCCCGCATCCCTCAACCTGGTCCGAGACCGGTTATTGTTATCTTGAGGATCTTTATGTCGATGCCGATGTGCGCGGCGGCGGCGCCGGCCGTGCGCTTATCAACGCCGTCTATGATGAAGCCAAATCCCGGGGCCTCAGCCGCGTCTACTGGCACACCGACAAAGGCAATCAGACCGCGCGTAAACTCTATGATAAGGTTGCAACCTTAAGCGACTTCGTCCACTACCGGATGGATTAAGTTTGCTGCGCGGGGCGTAAAATGGCGAAGAAGTTGTATGACTGTGTGAAGTGTTCAGCCTATTGCTGTTCCTACACGCATATTCCGGTGAACAAGGCGGACATAAAGCGGCTCGCCAAGTTTCACGGCATCTCGGAAGAAAAAGCCGAGAAGAAATTCACCAAGAAGGGCGACAAGGAAAATCCGCGGGTCATTCGCCACACGGATGACGAGCATTTCGTGACGTCCTGTATGTTCCTCGACAAGGACACGCGAAACTGCACCATCTATGAAGGCCGCATGAAAATTTGCCGCGAGTTTCCCACGCAGAAACGCTGCGGCTATTACGAGTTCCTGAAATGGGAGCGCGAAGTTCAGGACGATCCGGAATGGGTGGCGACGACAGACTAGGCCAAGAGCTTTACGCCATTGATGTGAGGCCATTTCATCCTGGGGATATGGATGGATTGCTTCGCTCATGGGAAGCGGCCTCGCGTCTCGCTCATCCGTTCATGACTGATCAGTTCATAGCCGAACAACGCGTGGCTGTGGCGAAAAAGTACCTACCCAACACAGTTACCGACGTCGCGATTATCAACGGCGAGCTTGTCGGGTTCATTTCCATGATGGGAAATGAGGTCGGCGCGATTTTTGTCGACCCTTCCTGTCATGGCAAGGGCGTTGGCCGTGCGCTGATGGATATTCCCGCCGCGATCCATGAAACCATGGAGGTTGATGTGTTTGAGAAAAATGCAATCGGCCGGCCGTTTTATGAGCGCTACGGTTTTAAGGAAATTAGCCGCCATACCTATGAACCGCTGAACGAAATCATCATCCGCATGCGATATTCAGGTCGTGGCTGAGGCGGTTGACGCAGTCGTTATCGGCGCAGGCGTCATTGGCCTCGCTGTCGGGCGGGCGCTCGCCAGAGTCGGCCGCGAAGTTTTCATTCTCGAGAAAAATGACGCGTTTGGCGAAGAAACCTCCGCCCGCAATTCCGAAGTCATTCACGCCGGCATCCAATATCGCCCCGGCGGGGTGCGCGCGTCGCTCGCGGTCAAGGGCCGTGACATGCTCTACGCTTTTTGCGCCGAGCATAATGTCAGCCATTCCCGCTGCGGCAAGCTTCTCATTGCGACCAGCGCCGAAGATATTCCGAAACTTGCGGCCCTAAAGAAAAACGCTGAACAAAACGGCGTTGACGATCTCACTATTATCAGCGCGGAGGATGCTTCGGCGTTGGAGCCGGGACTTCGCTCGTTCGGCGCGATCCGCTCGCCCTCATCGGGCATTGTCGACAGTCACGGGCTGATGCTTGCGCTTTTGGGTGAGGCTGAAAATCACGGCGGCGCGCTGGCGCTATCGTCGCCGGTCACCGGCGGGCGTGTCGTAAGCGACGGAATTGAACTTGATGTAGGCGGCGCCGATCCGGTGACGCTGAAAGCGAAGACGGTCATCAATTGCGGCGGCCTCTGGTCCGATCGCGTGGCGCGATCGATCGCCGGCATTCCCGATGAGACCATCCCGCATCTAAAATACGGCAAGGGGCAATATTTCACCTATGCCGGCAAGGCGCCGTTTTCGCGGCTGATCTATCCCTTGCCGGCGCCGGACAGTCAGGGCGTTCATTACACGCGCGATCTCGGCGGACAGGGAAAGCTCGGGCCGGATTTGAACTATATTGAGACGAATACGGATTATTCCGTGGATGAAAGCCGGCGGACCGCGTTCGCTGCGGCGGCGCGCAAATTCTGGCCCGATATCGATGAGACGAAGCTTCAGCCCGGTTATGCCGGTATCCGGCCGAAACTAAAAGGTCCGGGGGAGGAGGGCGACTTTCTATTCTCCACACCTGGAATCCATGGCGTTCCGTTTTACCTTGGCCTTTACGGGATCGAATCGCCGGGCCTCACCACCTCCCTCGCTGTCGCTGAACATGCTGCCGCTCTGGTCGCGGCTCCAGCATAATAAGGCGGCGCGCTGACAAGGTGGCGAAGGGGTGAAAACCCTAGAGAATTA
>JAUIEG010000577.1 GCA_030428745.1 Alphaproteobacteria bacterium | reverse complement strand
GTTATCCTTTGCCGCACTGGCGTCGTAGTAACGATAGAAGATGCGTTGGCGCCACTTTTCTGGATCCGCCGATCCGTAGCGCGTCGTGAGTGTTTGTGCGACTTCCTCGACAGTTTTCTTTAGTACTGCATTAGGGTCCTCGCCATTGAACCAATCATATTTCATCGGAGCTCCAGCGTCTTCGCCCTCGATCGCTCTTAGAACCACGTCTGTGCGGTATTTGATGTAGTTTTGTTCATCGATTTTGCGCCACCACTCACCGATATCGTCGCCGATGATGTCTTTCTGGGCGACTTCAATCCATTCTCGATAAATCGTCAGGCCCGCATTGTCGTACAATCCATCCTCATTCATGTCCTCATATATGCCATTCCAACTGTGCATCGCCTGGACAACTGCTTCGAGCTCTCTGTCTCCCGCGACTGCTTCTTTGAGATAGGGCGTGAAGAATTTCGGATTGGTGACAGTAAGATCAGCTGCGCCGGCGCTGTTGCCCATCTGACGGTGGAAGTCCCGGACATCATCGCGAGTAACCTTGTCCATTTCCTCGCCGAGTTTGACGCCTAGCCAGGTGCGTCCGCTTTTTCCGTAGCGCGAGGTGTCGCCGTAATGGCTGTCCGACGTGACTTTATTGTTCCACGCATGAATAAACCCCTGTTTCGGATCAACAACGTATGGATGATCTTCAGGATCGAGAGTTCCGCGCCATTCATAGGCGCCACTACCGGGCGTCGGCAGACGCGGGTCGATCTCTTGAGGGCGGACCGGAAGCAAACCAGAGTGAAAGAGTGCAATGTGTCCATCGACACCCGCATAGTTCACATTAAAGTTGAACGGCATTGCCTTAGCGGCTTTTATATAAGATTCGAGATCGTGCGCTCGGTTGAGTTCTATCATGGCGGCGAGTCCGGCGAGTTCGTTGCCGGCGACGGCGTTTTTCTCTGAATATGCGGTATAGGCGCCATCGTCGCGGGAGATGACCGGCCCGTGAACAGTGCTTTCAATTTCAAATATTACATCTTCTTCTCCCTTTACTGAAATGGTCTCGACACGGACACTCATATTTTTCCATCGTTTCTTATACTTGTACTGCCGCCTGTTTTGCGGATTGAGCTGTTCCGCGTAAAAATCGACGAGATCGCTTTCGCCTGTCGTGAATGTAAATGCATTAGTTTCCGTACGCCCCATTATAATCGGACACATTGGCGGAAGGATAAATCCTGCGACATTGAAGCCTGCGCCTGAAATATGAATATCGGGCCCGTCCGCCGTCGCATGGAGCATAATAGGGTTGCCGCTTTTAGATTTGGACGCGCCTACCATAAAGACGCGGCTGGCGCCGCGTGCTCGGCCCGCGACGTCCCGGCCGAGTGCGCGCGCAGCGGTTGCCTCCGCAAAAGAGGCCGCAATAGTTCGGTTTACAGGAAGCGCTGACTGCTCGGCGAATTTGGTCCCTTTGTGGACAGGCAGCGACGCCTGACGGTCTTCGTCAGGTATGATCGGAACCGCATCAGGGTCATTAAGCGGGACGACGTCGTTGAAGATTGTATTGGCGGTTTCGGAACCAAATTTCTCCTCAAGGTCGCGGTAGAATGCAAGGTTGACAAGTTCGTGGCCGCCGCCGCCGCTTCCATATCCGCGCTGGAGACCGCCCATGACGGCAAGGAATTCCCACAACGACCATTCAGTGGGCTTAGTGCCCCATTCTTTATACTCGTAGGGCGTTTTCGCGGGGTCGTTACGCGCTTCACCAACATAGGCGTTCCAGCCTTGATGCATTGCTTTGAGGATTATCTGATATTCAGCTTTCAGCGCTTTGAATTGTGTTTCGATTTCAGCCTTTGTAGTAAGGCGAAGGCGCGCTTCTTTGTCTGCCTCAATATACTCCGGTCCCAGAATCTCAGATAATCGACCGAGCGTACTGCGCATGTACAATTCGCCTTCCGCCATGCGATCTTGCGCCATGGCGTACGAAGCGCCATAGTATATGGCCGCTGCCGTATCGCCATAGACATGCGGAACGCCCATCTTGTCTCGATAGATTGTCGCTTCTGTGGCGAATGCCGGTGATAGAACGCCAAATACGGCTGAGGCGCCGGCGCTTGCGAGCAACGCCAGCTGGAGCTTCCTTGAATGCTTCATTACATGTCTCCCTTCGCAGGTTTTTTGATGCCATTGTCCAGCTCTACATTTACGCGCGTGAGAATTGAAAGTTAAACGGATCTGAGTGCGTAAAAAAAATCCGCTCACGCCTGAACGGCATGAGCGGAAAGTTGGGAAGGATCTTGCGGTTATTAGAATCGGTAGCTGCCAGTAAGTCCAACGGTGATCGGGCGTTTGGCATCTGCTGTGAAAATTTGTCCGTTGGTGACAACGTGATACTGATTCAAACGAGGATTAACGTTTGTCGCATTGTTGACGAACACGGATAGGTCAAGACCGCTCTGGGTTGTGAACCCTGCTCTTACGCGCAGGTCGAACTCTGTTGGGTTGCGGTTAATAAAAGGATCATACCAGCCGGCGTCATTTCCCGGCGCCTTATTGCGTGTGCG
>JAUIEG010000576.1 GCA_030428745.1 Alphaproteobacteria bacterium | reverse complement strand
GGCTTTGCAGATCGCGGACTTTCAGTGCGTCGATCTGATCTTCGCCATAAGCGGTAATGGCGAGCGGCACATCCTGCACGTCCTCGGCGTTGGCCTTTTTGGTGCCGGTCACGAGAATCGTGTCGCGCAGTGTTTCCACGGATGTCTGAGCGGATGCGGCGGACGCTGCGGCCAGGCTGGCGGCGAGCGCAAGTGCTGACGTTCTGGCGGCTAAGCCAAGTTTCATGGTTTCCTCCCTGATAATGCCGCGCCGGTTCTCCGGCGTCTTGCATAGGTTATGGGAGCAGGCCCCTGACTTCCTGTTACTCCCAGCTATACCCTATCGCGGAACGCTGTGCGGAAACAGAAATTGATGCAGTGGGCTTGATGAAGCCCTCACGGGGTGTTGCTGTAATTCAACAGCCTTTCGCATATGCAAAAGGGGCGCGCAGTTTCTGCGCGCCCCTTTTCATTGATGATTGATGCTCGTTTAGGAGCGCAGGCGGTTCGCCAGATCATTCATGGAGAATGGAAAGACGATCGTGTTGGTCCTGTCACCGGCGATGTCCTGCAGGGAGTTGAGATAGCGAAGCTCCATGGCGCCGGGTGAAGTGGCGAGCACTTGCGCGGCTTCGGATAATTTCGCCGCCGCCTGAAATTCGCCTTCTGCGAGGATGACTTTGGAGCGCCGCTCGCGCTCGGCCTCGGCCTGACGGGCGATCGCCCGGATCATCGACTGGTCCACATCCACATGCTTGATCTCCACATTGGAAACCTTGATGCCCCAGGCTTCGGTCTGGGTGTCGAGGATTTCCTGGATGTCCTTGTTGAGCTTGTCGCGCTCCTGCAGCATTTCGTCGAGATCGTGCTTGCCGAGCACCGAACGGAGCGTGGTTTGGGCGAGCTGACTTGTCGCCGCCATGTAGTTTTCCACCTGCACCACCGCGCGGACCGCATCGACGACGCGGTAATAGATGACCGCGTTCACTTTTACCGAGACGTTGTCCTGTGAAATCACGTCCTGTGTGGGCACGTCATGGACGAGCGTGCGCATATCAACCTTGCGCATGTTCTGGATAATCGGGATCAGGAGGATGAGGCCGGGGCCCGCCGCCTTCCGGCCGACGCGGCCCAGAGTGAAGATGACCCCGCGCTCATATTCTTTCAGAATTTTGATGATGCTGGTGACGATGACGAATGCAAACGCCAGCAACGGGATGAGAAAACCTATTCCGCCCATGGGGGCCTCCTTGTTTGTCGTTCTATCGGCGCGGCTGCGCCCGGCTTTGCGCCCGACCTTGCTCTACGGCGCGTTCTTTTTCACTTGCAGCAATAATCCGTCGACGGAGAGGATGGTCACCGCATCTCCGGGCTTAAGGTCATCTTTCGAGACAGCGCGCCACAATTCGCCGCCCGCGGAAACATATCCTTTTCCATCCGCCCACTCAGTTACATCTGCGCGATTGACGTTCATGACCTCACCGACGCGGAACGGCGTTTTCCAGCGCATGAAAAGAAGGCCGTAAACTTTCGCGGCGGCGACAGCTGCGAAGCCGGCGACGATCATGATGATGACGAATTTTAAGGGATCGTCGGGCAGCCCCGTCACCTCAATCATCCGTTCACGCCTCTTTCGGCTGCATCGCTGCAAGCAGGCCGGAAGCCTTGGCCTGTTTGACCACGAGGACAAGGCCATCGACTTCAACAACGCGGATCTTGTCACCGGGCGATAGCGGCTTGTCCGACCGGGCGCGCCAGCGTTCCCCCTCGACAATGACCCAGCCGTCCTTGCCGTCCCATTCGTCAACAAGGCCTTCGCGTTTGCGGATCGCTTCGGCGCCGATCATGGGCCCGTGGCCGCGCGAGCCGACAATGGCGAACAGGATCATGCCGAGGAATGCTCCGGCGATGGCGAGGATAGTTCCGATAACGCTCGCCGAGACCCGGAAGCCTTCCGGGAAAACGACAAACATGCCGAATCCAAAGACGGCGAGCCCCGCAAGGCCGACAAGCCCCAGGGTCGGCGTATAGGCTTCGATCAGGATCATCACTGCGCCCACCGCCATCAGGGCAAGGCCAAGCGAGTTAAACGGCAACACCTGAAAGGCGTAGAATCCAAGCAGAAGGCACAGAACGCCGACGACGCCCGGAAAGATCGACCCCGGATTCCACATTTCGATGATGATGCCCGTGGTCGCCAGCGACATGAGGATTACCGCCACATTGGGATCGGCGACGAAATGCAAAATGCGTTCGACGAGCGTGGGCTCGGCCCGTTCAAGCCGCACATTTTCCGTGTTGAGTGTTTTCTCACCTGACGCGACCTTCACCGTGCGGCCGTTCATCTGGGTCAGAAGATCGTCAATGTCGGTGGCGATGAGGTCGATGACCCCGAGCTCCAGCGCTTCATTGGCTGTGACGGAGGCGGCGTCGCGCACGGCGCTTTCCGCCCAGTCGGCGTTGTGGCCGCGTTCTTCGGCGAGCGCGCGGATATAGGCGACGGCGTCATTGATCGCTTTGGAGCGCAGCGCGTCGTCGTTGGAAAGGGTGCGATCAGCGTCGCGGATTGCGTCAGG
>JAUIEG010000011.1 GCA_030428745.1 Alphaproteobacteria bacterium | reverse complement strand
CGTCTGGTGCAGATCCCTTGCAGCCACCGTTGAGACAGCCGCCGGGTCTAGATGGTGAGAGCCCGCCCTCAGCCGGGCCCGCTCAGTCGGCCGTCCCTGGTGAAAAGGCGCAGCCTGCAACTCCTTCTGCTTCGGCCTTGGCGGCGGTTCAGGCGCAAACGTCTGTGGCCGTTGAAGCAAAGTCAGTCACAAAGGCGCTTCCAGATCAGGCGGCACCCGGTGAACCTGTTTTGGTTGATGTTGGTGAACGGCCCGAGCCGCATATTGAGCGTCCGCAGGTAAAACTTCATGAGCCTAACGGTAAAGCCTTTGCCAATGGCGCGCTGGCGATTGCCGACCATGCAGCGCCGGAGGCGTTTGTTCACTCGGCGCTCACTCGCGAGGGAGATGCTGGCTTCGATCGTCTGGCGTCAAGCCGCGTTGACACTGTTACACAACTCGGGGAGCGGAATGCGCACTTAAATCCGGTTCGCGACCAGATTGTGGCGGCTGTGGTCGCCCGGCCTGGTGATACGAAACTGGAAGTGCGCCTTGACCCGCCGGAGCTCGGCAGGGTGATGATAGGTTTTGAACGAGATGGCGCAGACATTGTGCGCGCTGTGATCACCGCAGATTCGCCAGACACGCTCGATCTCATGCGCCGAAATGCCGATGTGTTTCAGCGTGCGTTGGCGGAGCAGGGCTTTTCCAACCTCGACCTCCAGTTCGCCGACAGAGGCGCGCGTGAAAATGCGCAAGAAGACGCCGGGGATACCGCCCAGCTCTTTTCCCTGACAGAAGACGAAGGCGCCGCCGCGTCAGCGACAGAGCAAAGGCCACAGGTCGCGCTCGGCCGCCTCGACCGCCGGCTTTAGGCGACCTTATCAAGGAGACCACTCATGGATGCTTCCCCCACCATATCGCCGTTTCAGGCAGCCTCAGCAGCGGCATTGCGGCCTGGAGCCACCAGCGAAAGCGCTGAAAATGGGGCGCTGGAGTCCGTTGATTTTCAGAACTTTCTCACTCTGTTAACGGCGCAGCTTCGCAATCAAGATCCGTTAGATCCATCGGACTCGACGGAATTCGTAGCGCAGCTTGCACAATTCACGTCGGTCGAGCAATTGGTCAACGTCAACAGCAAGATTGATGATCTTGCGACCGCATTGGTCGCCGAGGGTATTGATAAATATGCCAGCTGGATCGGCAAGCAGGCTGAAGTAAATTCCGCCCCTGCATATTTCGACGGTTCCGCACCGGTTAACTACCGCCTTTCCGGCAATAGCGAGGCGGCCAGTGTGCAAACGGTGATAACGAGCCCGTCCGGCCAGGAAGTCACACGCTTCACTTCGCTAAACGGATCCATGACGCAAAGCTGGGACGGCAAGGTTGATGGCCAGCCGGCCACTTCCGGCGTCTATGCTGTGACGGCGCTCTATTATGACAAGGAAGGCAACGTGATTGACGAAGAGATCGCTAGTACATTCGGCGGCGTGCAGGCTGTTCGTCTCAATGACGGCGATCCGAAAATAGTCCTCAATGGCGGCGTCGAGCTGACGCCGGACCAGGTGGCCGGCCTCGGTCAATAAGAAGAGACCCGCTTCAAGTACAATGAATAAAAAGCCGCCTCTTGAGGCGGCTTTTTTGCAAATGATATTCAAGCGGGGAGAGGGGTATCAATAGTTCTGTATGCCGAGATCGAGAATGAGGATATTGAGTGCAGCGTCGCCCATGATGTCGCGGCTGGTCTCTAACAGCGCGGCTTTCATCAATTCCATCTTCTCAACGTCTTCAAGCATCTGAGGCAGCATATCTTCGCCGGCAAGCGCAAGAAGGCGCGTCAGCAAAGCGTCTCGCAGGCGTGGCTCCAAGGCGTAGACGCTTTCATTCTGGGAGTTATCCACCTCAATATTGATGTCGAGAATGACCATGGATTTCGGTTTGCCGCGACGTACGACAGGCACCACAAATTGACGGGAGAATTTCATGTAGCTTGTAGAGCCTGCTTCTTCTTCGCCATGCCCACCGCTTTTTTTCTTTTTTTCCTTGCCGTGACTATCTTCACCTTCTTCATGGGCGGCTTCCTTATCGCCGCCTGACAGCATGGATTTAGCGAAAAAGCCGCCCCCGCCGCCGACAGCGCCGGCGACAATGATGACAATTACGGGAAGCAATTTCTGAAGCATGAGAGCGTCCTTTTAGAAGGGCGAGATCATATCGATGATCTGCTGACCGTAGCGCGCACGCTGCATGTCAGAGATCTGGCCGCGGCCGCCATAAGAGATGCGTGCATCGGCGATCTTGTCATAGGTAATGGTGTTGTTGCGCGCGATGTCTTCGGGACGAATGATCCCTGCGACAAGAAGCTCACGCAGTTCATAGTTCACACGAATTTCCTGACTGCCTGTGATAGCGAGGTGGCCGTTGGGCAGCTCGTTAATAACCGTTGCGGCGACACGGAGCGTAATCTTCTCTTCACGTTTTATTTGCCCATCGCCTGACGACGAGGTGCCGGAGCTGGCGCCGATCGCCGGATCGAGTGTTGCGCCGTTCGGCAGCAAGTCTTCTGCGAGTGAGTTGAGGCCGAAAAAATTTGACACTGCCATATCGTCCGACGAACTCCGGGTGCGGGTCGTGGAATTCTTGATTTCTGCTTCCTCGTCGATTTCGATCACCACCGTGACAATGTCGCCCAAGACGCGGGCGCGACGGTCTCCGAACAGGGAGGAGGGGCCGGAACGCCAGAGTGAGGCCGTAGTTACCTTCGCCTCGCTCGGATGCACTGCCTTTGGCGGTACGTCGTAGCGGCGCGGATCAGGAGCCGGCATGGGATTGCGCATATCACCTACCGGCGAAATGCTTGGCGGATTGAACATGTGATCCGTGCGCGAGGCGCAGGCGCCCAAACCCAGAAGGGGGGCCATCATGGGCACGGTCAGGAGCAGGAGTTTTCTGGTCATTGTGTCACCGCTTTGTTCGGGCCGGTGATGACGGCCGTCAGGATTATTTTGGAACTGAGATTCATGACGCGCACGCTGTCGCCTACAGCGCCAGCGTCGAGTGCGCGCCCTTCAGTGGTGATCATGAGGGGGCCGCGTATGAATTCGAGCTGGACAATGGCGTTGCGCGTGACGACTGTCGGCGGTCCCACATCGTTCGGCGAAAGCGTCTTGCCCTGATAAATCGCGCGTTTAAGTTCAAGCCCGACAAAAAGCTCAAGCGCCTTGTCGTTGTCGCCTTCTACTATGAGGTCCGAACGATGCAGGACTGATCCGGCGCGTAGATTATTTGCGGCGCGGACAACGGTCGGCTTTTTTTCGGCCGGCATGACAGACATCGTCAGAAGCTCTTCGGCTGCGGCGCGCGGCGCCTGCGGTGAGACGGCTGCGATTTGCTGTTGTGCGCCTGCCGGCGCCGCGACGACGGCGAGAATAGCAAGAATTGAGAGGGAGGGTTTCATTTGAATTACCGGATTCGTGTCGCCGAGCTGAGCATTTCATCAGCCGCGGAGATCACTTTTGAATTGAGTTCATAACCACGCTGGGCTTCGATCATATCCGCAATCTGGGCGACGACATCGACGGAACTCTCTTCCAGGAAGCCCTGCCGGAGAGTGCCGCGACCGTCGAGACCGGGCTCTCCTTGAAGCGGAGAGCCGGATGCCTCCGTCTCGCGATAAAGGTTGCCGCCCAACGCTTCGAGGCCTTTTTCATTGACGAAAGTGCTCAGGGTAATCGTGCCTATCTGTTGACCGCCGGTCTGACCGTCGAAATAAGCAAACACTTCGCCGCTGTTGTTGACGGTGATCGAGCGAGCGTCCTGCGGAATCGTAATGTTGCCGGCGAGCGGATAGCCGTCATTGTTGACGATTAGCCCTTCACCAGTCTTCTTGAAGGTGCCGTCCCGGGTGTACGCCGGGTCGCCTGAAGGCAGCGTCACTTCGAAATAACCATGGCCTTCCACAGCGAGATCGAGATCGCTGCCAGTCTGGCGCAGGGAGCCTTGCGCGTGATTGACCGAGACCGCAGCCGTTCTGACGCCTAGGCCGAGCTCGACGCCTGAGGGTACGATTAGACCTGTCGACGAGGAGATGGCGCCGGGCGCGCGCAATTGCTGATAGTGAAGATCAGCGAATTCGGCCCGCCGCGCGTCATAGGCGGTGGTGCTCATATTCGCAATATTGTTTGACACGACTTCGACGCGCTTTTGCTGCGCATCCATGCCGGTAGCGGCGATTCTCAGAGCCTGCATTTCATGGCCTCCTTACTTTTATGCGCCTTTATCGGCGTCTCATAGCCTCAACGGTTTTCTTGATCCGTTCGTCTTCATCTTGCATGAGCTGTTGATTGAGCTCATAGGCGCGTTGCACCTCGATAAGGCGGGATACTTCGATCACAGCGTTAACGTTTGATTCTTCAATAAAGCCCTGGCGGACGCTGGCGAACTCCAAGGGTTGATAATCTTCGTCGGAGCGCAACAGGTTATTGCCTTCGCGCGCAAGGCCGGTTGGCGGTGCGGTTACGACGCCAATCTTGCCGACCGGCGCGCCGTCGGCCGCAATCGTGCCGTCAGGCGCGATCGTTATGTTATTCGCCCCCGCAGGAATGGCGACCGGCGAACCGCCGTCGCCGAGTACGCGATTGCCATCATGAGTGACCAGTTGTCCTTCGGCGTCTACAAGAAAACTGCCCATGCGGGTCAAGCGTTCTCCACGCGGTGTTTCGACCAGAAAATAACCGTCGCCGTCGATGGCGACATCAAAAGTGGCCCCGGTGCGAGTGAGGGACCCCGGTGTTGCATCAAAAAAGCGGCCGGCCACATTCGATTGTGAGAGGGATTGATCCTGGTTTTCGAGCCGCTGCACATATTCGGAGAACACAAAGCTGTCGCGGCGGTAGCCTGCAGTTGAAGCGTTCGCGATATTGTTCGCGATCGAGTTCATTTCCTTCATGAGGCCTGCCTGCTTGGACAGGGCGGTGTAAACGGCGTTGCTCATCGTCCGTCTCTTCCTGCGGGCTCAAGGCCGCGCGTCATGAAATCGGTTTCTTTTTTGACGCCCGATGTAAATTCGGCGAGGACATCAATAGCGCGCACACTGACGCTGGGCGCGGTTTTGAACATATGGGCAAGGGCGGCGAGTGTTTCCGGATCATCGGCGAGCGCTTCACGCGCCGCCGCCGGTATATCGCCTGCGCCCGCATTGAGTGCGGCGAGCGTCGCGCGGGAAGCGGCGGCGGTCTCGCGTTCTTTTTTCGGCACGGCATTAAAAGCGGCGGTCGCAAGCGGCCAGTCGCCGGCGCGCCAGGCGGTTGTGGCGAATTCATTGTCAGCTTCGCCACGACGAAGCGAAGACTTGATCAGGGCGATTGTTCCGGCGCGGTCATTGAGGCGCTCATGGGCCTTGGCGGCGACAACGCCGAGATCGGCGCTCATCGCGCCTTCATCGGCGATTGCGAGCGCGCCATGAGGGTCGCCGCTATTGAGATGCGAAAGCGCGCGCACGGCGTCTGCATCCGCGCGCCACTTTCCGGGAATGCCTGAGAGCGCTTCATCCACCAGATCATTGGCCCCGTAAGCGGCGAGTTCGCGCGCAACGGCGACATTCAGATCGCCATTGTCTTTTACATCTACAAATTCGCGATGATAGAAGAATGCGGAAACCGCGCTAAGACGGGTTTTTGCGTCACTCGTTAGGCCGTTCATAATCAAAGACTGGGCGAGGGCGCGTCCGGCGTTTTCAGCGCCAGGCGCAGCATGCGCAGCAGCTTCAAGCACGGCGACGCCTTCACGCAGTCGGCCGGCGGTTACGAGCGCCTTAGCCCCGGTAAAGGAGGCGCGCGCTTCAGCAAGTGATGAGTTGCGTCGTCCGCTTTGCGCGGCGATATCATCGAGAAAGCCTTCATAAGCGACATTGGCGCGTTTCTCGTAATCGTCAGCGAGTATGGAAAGCGCTTTCGCCTGTAACGGTCCAGGCGTTTGCGCGATCCGTTTCAGTTCCTCTGTGATGACAGGCGCTGGTCCGGGACCCGCGTCTGCAAATTCCGGTTCAGGTTTGGTCGCCTCATCATGTCCATCATCTGCATGACCGGTTTCAGCAATGCGGTCAGAGAGAGCGTTTTCCATAATAGCGAGAGCCGGGCTGCGATCGCTGCCGCGCGCGGCTTTTGCGACGTCATAGAATTCCTTGGCGATTGTCAGTTCATTGCGCTCAATAGCGTTGAGGCCAAGCCACTCGGCGAGCGGCGCACGCAGCTCCGACGTCACCGGTTTCAGTGCGGCAATGTGCTTTTCCTGCAGAGAAACGACCCGGTCATCGTCAATTGATGCGGCGGCGGCGAAAGCAAGTTCACCGAAGGGGCCACATTTCCGGTATGGCGCAAGGATGTAAGAGGCGCGCGACCGCGTGCCCGAGGCGAGATCAGCAAGACCGGCGGCCATGGCCATATTGTGATCGCCCGCGCTAGCGAGGGGAGAAGCGATGGCGCCGGCCTCTTCGAAGAATCCGATGTGGATATAGGCTAGCGCCAGCTTTGCAGCGATATCGGCACGTTCTTGTTCAGTGACGCTTTCGTCGAATTTTCGGCGCAGATTGGCAATTGCTGAAAAGTCCAGTGCGCCGTCCTCCGGCTCGTGGAAAAGCGACGGATCTGCGCAATTTTCATTAGCGAGATGTTCGGCCATAACAAGCGACTGCGGCGGCCCGTCCGCCAGGGAGGGGCCATGCTGTTCGTCATCGCCATGGGTTTCTTCCGTGATGTGCTCGGCGGCATGTTCAGGCAACGCCGCCGCATTCGGGTCTGGCGCCCGTGGTGTTTCTTGAGCGGGCTCAGGGGTGTGCGAGACTGAACTCGCTTCGATGGCGGTGCGTTGGCTTTCTTCTTTTTTGTCGTCTGTTTTTAGCTGGACGACGCCCTGGTGGCGCGCCTCGGCCAGGAGGGCAATCATCCGGTCCCGCGCTTCGCGCATGGACTCCGGTGTCCCGGAAACCGTGTTTCGGGCGGCTTCTGAGACCGGCTCTCCCGGTGTTTCTTCTTCGGCGAGCGTTACCGGCGCTTCGTTGAAAATATCGATGACAATGGAGTCGCCGGCGCTCTTTGATGTGCGCACTGGACAGTCGCAGGTCAGCGTCAGCACCAGCGCTCTGGTGTCGTCCGTGTCAAGAATGCGGGCGTTGAGAACGCGGTGAGCCTTGCGCTTGTCGATAATGTCGCCAAGCTCAAACGCATAATCCTTGCTCGGAAAAGTGATTTCGATCTTACGGTCTGAGGTTGCGATCTTCCAGTCTTCAGGCGCCTTTGGGATGACAAGGCGGGAATAATCACCGTGTTCGCCGGCGCGCACAGACAAGGTTTCACCCGCTGCGGCGGCCGCGGCGGGAGTGAAAAAGACGACGAGAGAAAGAAGCGCGCGGACGATCATGCGGCCTCCTTCTTCAATTGTTTTAAGGCCTCATCGATATCAGAGAAGCCGGGGCGGTCATGGCCAGGAATATTCCTGCGGGCAACTTCGATACACATTTGCGGTGTGTGCATCTGCAGATGCGCCACGATGCA
The DNA here is from genome assembly GCA_030428745.1 of Alphaproteobacteria bacterium. Lineage (GTDB taxonomy): Bacteria > Pseudomonadota > Alphaproteobacteria > Caulobacterales > Parvularculaceae > Hyphococcus. The sequence continues at coordinate 7,592 of JAUIEG010000011.1, read as the reverse complement.
TTCACGAATCAACTTATAAAAGCCTTGCTCCTGTTCGTTTACGGCGAGAATGCGCGTCGCCAGCGGGCCGACAATGCTGTAAGCGAGGAAGACTCCAAGGAACGTTCCGACAAGAGCGCCGCCGATCATCAAACCGAGAACTTCCGGCGGTTTATCGATGGACGCCATTGTCTTGATCACGCCAAGAACGGCCGCGACAATGCCGAGCGCGGGCAGGGCGTCGGCGATATTGGTCAAGGCGTGGCCGCCGTGCATGCTTTCGTGATGCATGCCGTCCAGCTGCTTTTCGAGCAGGTCTTCAACCTGATGCGGGTTGTCGAAATTCATCAGGATCGAGCGGATCGTATCGCAAATGATATCGCTGGCGTCATGGTCCTTGGCGATTTTCGGATAACGCTGAAAAATCGTCGACTCTGCGGGATTTTCAATATGGGCTTCAGCCTGAACCGGGCTTTCCTTTGCGACGCGGAGCAATTCGTACATGAGGCAAAGAAGATCCTGATAGTCTTTCTTCTTCCATTTTGGGCCGGACATCGCTTTCATGATGTCGCCGCCCGTATGTTTGATTGTTGCGAAATCGTTGCTGACGATAAATGCGCCGACAGCAGCGCCGCCGATCGCCATCAATTCGTGCGGCAAAGCATGGAGGATAATCTCCATCTTGCCGCCAGCCATTATGTAGCTGCCGAACACCATGCCGAGCGTGATGACGATGCCGAGGATTGGTCCCATTTGTGCCCGCTTGACCCGCCTTAAACGTAAACAAATTTAGTTTTTCGCTTAACAAGTGTTTCATGAAGAAGTTAATCTTCGCTGAAACCCGCAAGTTTTATTGATCGGTTTGGTTGCGGTTGGCGAGAATGACGGTGACGAGATAGGCTTTCTGGGCGTCCATATTTGCAACAACGAGGGCGGCCTGTTCACTATTCATTGACGAAATCAGACCAGCGGCGAACTTGGCGTCCATCTCGTTGATGATCTGCCCGGCTTGCGCAGGTTTCATTCCTTCGTAAATAGCGGCCAGCTTTTGAATATCGGCGTTGCGAGCGTCTTGAACTACCGTAATCTTCTCCTGCAGTTCTTCATTTGCGTCCTCGAGTTCGGCGAGACGCTTGTCGATCTGCGCTTCATAGGTTTTTAACTCCGCCTCGCGGTCAGCGATATCGAGTTCGCGTGTGTCGAGCGAATACATGCGGTCTTTCACCGCAGCCGCAAGATCACCGTCGATACAGGAGGCGACCCCTGCGATGTCGCCATCACGGGGCATGCCGCTGGTCTTGGCTGTCGCTTCTGACGCCAAAACTGCGATGCGTCCCATGAAAGAGCCAAAAAATACCAGCCCCAGGACAAAAAGCGCTCTCGTCTTCATGACTTACCCGGCGAGCCTTCTCATTTTGCGCTGGTTGCGCGCCTGCATCAAAACCGCAGTGACTTTCGAAGTCGCTTTAGCCTTTGCTTTCGCCTGTGCGGTTTTAGCGGGGAGATCGATCTCATCATCATCTAAATAGGCGACGTCTTCGTCTCCGCGCCCGTTCGGCGTTACCCGTGTGCCGGGACCATCCGGATCGGGATTGTCGACGAGAAAGAAATCGATTTGCTCATCAAGACGCGCCTGGAGCTCTTTGGCCTTGGCGAGGCGGGCGTCGAGTTCGGCGCCTGCTTTACCGGAGGCTTCGCTGACGTCGCGAATGGCGATCTCGGCAAGCTCGGAAATGACATCGATCATTTCAGTGAGCTGCGGCAGGATTTCCTTGGTTTCCTCGATCAAAGGCGTCAACTCGTTGATGCTTTCGGCGCTCGACTCTTTGGCGAGCGTCACTGTAGCGCGGGCTTGGTCCACCGTATGCGACATTGTCGCGATCGTTGCGCCGAGGCCTTTTTCCGTGCTCTTCAAGGCTTCGAGCTTGCGGCTGAGGATGAAGCAATAAAATGTTGCAGCGCCGGAGGCGGCGAGCAACATAAAGTCAATGATCATCTCCATTTGTGTGCCCCTTACGTTAGGATGAATTCAGTGATGAGGACGTTCGTAACCGAAGCGTCCGGAACGATGACGCGAATGCGCCGGAGAATTTGCGAGCGAAGGCGTGACATGGAAGAAGGATCTTCAAGCACCGTATGGTCTACAGACCGAAGATAGGTGTTGAGAACGTCCTGAACGTAAAACCCGTTATCCAGCAGAATTTCCGCACCTTCATCGTCTGTTTCGAAAACGAGTGATACGCGCAGATGTTTTGAACGGCCGATGGGCTGGATCGAAATGACCATGGGATCAAGAACGAGAAAGGTCGCGTGGTCGGAATGCTGAACGGCGCCCAAAGGCTTTACATCGCTTTCGGCGGCGTCTCCGCCGCCATGTCCCTTGTCGGCTTTTTTCTTTTTCTTTTCGTCTTTTTTATCGTCATGATCGTCGGCGACGCACTCTTCCAAGGGTGCGGCGTCTTCACCATGTTCTGATGCTTCGCCATCATGATCATCGCCATGGGACGCGTCGGCCTCGTGATCGTCTCCATGCTCCTCGTCGCCGCTTTCGGGTGCGTCGATGCAAGCTGGATTGACCTCTTTGGCGCCTGGCGTCAGCACGAAGGCTGCGCCGCCTGCGACGCCTGCCGCAACCACGGCCGCGGCGACCATAGGGATGAGCCCCAGACCTTTACTTTTAGGCGCAGCTTCCTCGCCATCGGCTTCCGATTCGAGTTCACCGAGATCGAGGTCGAGCGCTATAGGTGTGACGTCAGACAAAAGAGAGGCGCCTTATGGTTACCAGCCGCACCATAGGCGCCGAGACGTAAACGCTTATTTAATCAAAGCCCCGGAAATTAACCAAGAAATTTCAGGAATGCGTTTTCTACGCATCCCGCGTCACCGGTGGCCTATTGTATGTTCAAACTTGCCTCTGTCTGGAATGAAATGTCGCTTTCGCGCAAGGTGATCCTTGTGGGGGTTCTCGTGGCGACGCTGATTGTGTTTTCGGCCGTTATGAATATGGCGGCGAAGCCCCGCATGGCATTTCTTTACGGCGGACTGGACGCTTCTGCAGCGGGCGATATTTTGAGCGCGCTCGAGACGATGGATGTAGAGCCAGAGGTGAGGGGCGAAGCCATCTATGTGCCCGAGAATCGCCGCGACTCCCTTCGTATGGCGCTCGCCCGCCAGGGCTTGCCTCAACAAGGCCAGCCCGGGTTCGAATTGCTTGATGAATTAAACGGCTTTGCAACGACTTCAGAAATGTTTGACGCCGCTTATTGGCGCGCGAAGGAGGGCGAACTCGCCCGCACCTTGCTGGCGACGCCGGGCGTTAAATCAGCGCGCGTCCACATTGCTGTGCCCAAATCCTCTTCCTTCGCCCGCCGGCGGCGTCCCCCCACGGCCTCGGCGACCATCACCATGAGCCGCGGGCGTCTCGATATGCAACAGGCCATGGCCATGCGCTATCTGATCGCGCTCGCGATCCCGGATATGGAGGCCGAACAGGTCGGCATTTTCGACAGCATCAACGGCGTCATACTGAAACCGGGGGCCGGGGACCCGATCATCGACGCGGAAGGCGACAGCCTCGACCGTGAAACCCGGCTCGAAGCTAATCTTATGAGCCTTCTCGAAGCCCGCGTGGGGCCTGGAAACGCCCGTGTCACAGTATCTTTGGACATCGACCGGGAGCGGGAAACCGTCTCGGAGCGTATTCTTGATCCTGAAAGCCGGGTGATGATGGGCCGCGAGACGACGGATATGACTCAGTCGGAGTCGGGCTCCGGTTCGAGCGCTGTGACGGTGGCCAGCAACCTGCCTGAAGGCGACGGCGCCGCCGGAACCCAGTCGAATTCATCGCGCTCGGAAACCAATGAAACAACCCGGTTCGATATTTCCGAAGTGAACCGTCAGCGTGAAAAATTGCCGGGCGCCATCTCGCGCGTCCATGTGGCCGTGCTTGTCAATGACGTTCCAGCCGCCGACGGGGCTGCGCCCGCGCCGCGCGCTGACGAAGAGCTTCAATCGATCCGTGACCTTGTCACCGCCGCTGTCGGATTCGACGAAGCGCGCGGCGATATCGTCACCGTCAAGTCAATGCCCTTTCACGAATATGAGCCAGTTGAGACACCCGAAGAGTCGGGCGGAATCATGTTGTGGCTGCAGCAGAATGTTATGTCGGTCTTGCAGATCGTCATTCCGGCGATTGTCGTGATTATCCTTGGAATGTTCGTCTTGAAACCCGTCCTGACGCAAGATATTTCCGGCGCAACAGCCATTGCTGAAGTGGGCAAGCCAGAAGATATCGGCGTTGAAGCCGGCATGATCTCGCGCACGCCTTTGGAGGAGTTGCGTGATCTGTCGACCTCCGACAAGGAAAAGACGGCGACGCTCTTAAAAGAATGGCTCGGCGACACTGAGCGGGCGGCGTAAATGGCCGGCGGCTCTCTCCAGCTCAGCGAAGGCGACGGCGCAGCAAAAGCTGTGCGCATTCCGTCCTTGCCTGGCCGCCAGCCCGGCGCGCCACAAGTTGATACTGAATGCGATGCTTATAAAGCAGGCTATAACGCGGCAAAGGCGGAGCTTCGCGGTGAAATGGCCGCGCAGGAAGCTCATCATGAAACTTTCGTCAACAGCGTTGGCGACATGCTCGCCGAAATGGAGACGCGTTACCGCCAGGAAGCCTTGAGCCTTATTGAACGTCTTTTCGCCGCTGTGGCGCCGACGCTGGCAAGGAAGTCATCGCTCTCCGACATCATGCATATTGTTGAAGAGCGCGCTCAGCGCGATCATTCGGAGCTTTCCTTGCGCACGCACCCGTCGCTTATTGCGCATCTCTCCGAAACCGAAAAGAAGGTATTGAAGGAAACCCCGTTGGTAACGTTGAAACCCGACGAGTCCTGCGCTCCGGCAACGGTCGATGCACAGTGGAAAAAAGGTGGTCTTTACCACGATCCAGACGGTCTTATCGAGGATGTTTTGAAGGCGTTCCGCGACGAAACCGGCGGCGCTGAAGGAGATGAGTCATGAGTGACGAAAATCAGGTTGTCGGTGCGGATCCGAGCGATGATGAGATCGTTGCGGATGTTTTGAACGGCGGCGATGGCGGCGCAGGAAATCGTAATATACTCGAATTGCCCGTACGCATTGTGGTGTCCATCGGCTCAGCCAAGATCACTGTACAAAAGCTTCTGGAATTGACCCAGGAGACTGTCATCGATCTTGAACAGCTGATCGATGACCCTGTGGATATTTTTGTCGGCGACCGGCTGATTGCGAAAGGCGAACTCGTCGAGGCGACTGACAATGAAAACGGCATCGGCGTGAAGCTTCTCGAAATCGTTGGAATTGGCAGCTAGGACAAAGCAACGGGCATGGGGCGTTTGCGAGTCATAATTGTATTGCTGTTGACGTTGGCGGCCCTCGCGGTCGCGCCGGCGGCAGCGCAGGATTTTGCGCCCCAGCCGGATGCGCTTGACTCAGCTGTAGCGGAAGCGACGGCAGGCGGGGGGCTGACGCGCCGCGTCGTTCAGATGTTCCTCATGGTTACGGTGCTCAGCCTTGCGCCCGGCATCGCCATGATGGTCACCTGTCTACCCTTTATGCTGATCGTCCTGTCGATTTTGCGTCAGGGGGTCGGCCTGCAACAGGCGCCGCCGAACATGCTGATCGTATCCGTCGCGCTCTTTCTTACTTATTTCGTCATGGAACCGGTGTTTAAGGAGGCTTGGGCAGTCGGTGTATCACCGCTCTTGAACGGTGAAATCACCGAAGAAATGGCGTTCCCGAAAATGATGGAGCCGTTCCGGATATTTATGGAGGCGCGGGTTGACCCGGGCGCTGTCGATATTCTGGAGGATGCGCGTCCCATTGAAACAGCGCCTGCGGAAGAGGGCATGACGCCTTTGTCGTTACTGGTGCCGGCTTTTGTTTTGTCAGAAATCCAGCGCGCCTTCGAAATCGGATTTATCGTTCTTTTGCCGTTCCTGGTCATTGATCTGCTGGTGGCGTCGATCCTGATGGCCATGGGTATGATGATGGTGCCTCCGGCGCTCGTATCGTTGCCGTTTAAGGTGGCGTTTTTCGTCTTGACTAATGGCTGGGTCGCCGTTTCCGGCGCCCTGGTGAGAGGGTACTCGTAATGGCGACTGCATTGCAAAAAATGGATATGCGAGCGCCAAAAGCAGTTGAACGCGGCGATACTCGTATCGAAAGCTGGTTTACTAAGGCGCACAAGGCGGCGATCGTGCTCGCATCCTTAAGCGCTGAATCAGCGGCCGCCATTGTTGACGAAATGTCTGACGACGAGTTGCGCAGTTTTGCCAAGGCGTTTTCCGACCTCAAGACCGTCTCGCCGCAACTTCTCGAAGTGGTGGCGGAAGAGTTTCTCGCCGCTGCGAGCAGCCCTGAACAAAACGATCTTTCTGGCGGCTCTGAAGAGGCGCGCCGCGTACTCACGCTGATGGCGAAAGAAGAGCGCGCCGACCGCATCCTCGCCGATATGGGTGGCGGCGGAGAGTCAGCAGTCTGGTCTCGCGTTGAGAAGGTCGAGGATGAAGAGCTCGCTCAATATGTCCAGGCCCAGCGCATGCCGATTGCGGCGACGATCCTGTCTAAGCTGTCCTATGAAAAAACAGCGGCGGTCTTGAACCTCGCGGAAGCCGAATACGCCCAAAAAGTCCTTCTCGAGATCGCCCGTAAAAAACCGTCGTCGCCTGATGCGCTTGAAGCGATTTCGAATGTTCTCGAAGAAGAGCTGCTGAGAGCGGCTCCGGGCGCAGCGGAGGACGAAGACGGTGAGGAAGAGGCGACGCCAGCGGCGGCGAAAGGCAATGCCGGCGCAAAAGTCGGCGAGATCATCAACTATCTGCCCGGCGTTAAGCGCGACGCTCTGCTCGAGCATTTCAAGGAAGCTGATCCGGAAGTGGGCGCCGAAGTCCGGCGCGCCGTTCTTACCTTCGAGGAGCTTTATGTTCGCATGCCGGCCTCCGGTGCGACGGCGCTCCTGCGGGATCTTGATCGTGAAGTGCTCCTGAAAGCGATAAAATATGGCGAAACCAATGCCCAGGAGACGGTGGAGTTTCTGTTCGGCAACATCTCAAAGCGCATGGTCGAACAATATAAAGAAGAGCTCGCCGAAATGGAGACGCCCTCGGAGGAAGACGGCGAAGCGGCTCAGCGTGAGGTGACAACGGTCGTGCGCCAGCTCGTCAATGACGGCGAATTTAAACTCGTTCCGCTGAAAGAACCCGGCGAGGAAGAAGGCGCTTAAGCCATCAAAAAGAAAAGGGCCGCTCGAAAGTAGCCCTTACTCAACTTCTTTTCACACGGCGTTCTTAGTTCAAAACACCCGGCCAGTTTTCATTCGCTTTGGCAATAAAGCCCGGAATGTCTGCTTCCCAGCGTTGCTGGATCTCGTCATTGTAGTTGAGATAGAGTTTGTCATCGACAATCGACCAATTATTCGGATTGCCGCGCGCCGTATAATTCTGCGATATGGCCCAGGCGCAATAACCGCCATATTGGGGTGCGTATTTTCCCGGCGCGGCTTCGAACGCTGCGAGATTGTCGGCGGATGAAAAGCGCCATTCCGCGCCATTATAAGTCGTCGAAAATTCCTTATTCCC
>JAUIEG010000575.1 GCA_030428745.1 Alphaproteobacteria bacterium | reverse complement strand
CCTCGGCGACGACGACAGGCGAGGGCGCTGTCGGATGTTGCCGTGAGAACCAGGCTTTGAACGTGCGCACCTGATCCCCGTAGGGATCATCGTTTTCATATTTCGCGAGCATTTCCGCTTCGTGTTGTCCGAACGGCGTATTGATCGCGCCGGGCCGAACGACGGAAACCTTGACGCCATAGGGAACGAGTTCACGCCGGAGCGAATCCGACATGCCTTCCACAGCGTGTTTGGTGGCTGCGTAAGCGCCTTGAAATGGCGAAGCAATGCGTCCTGTCAGCGATCCGACATTGACGATGCGTCCTCGTCCCGCTTCGCGCATTTGCGGCAACACAGCCTGTGTCACCGCCACAACGCCGAAAAGGTTTGTTTCGAAAAGCGCGCGCCACTCTTCAAGGGGGAGCTTTTCAACCGGCCCCATGGCGGAAACGCCGGCATTGTTGACGAGCCCGTAAAGCTTGGTCCCGTCTTCTGCGATGGTTTTTAGCGCGTTCTCAATGGAATCCTGATCGGTGACATCCATTTGCAGCGGGGTAATCCGCCCCGATCCAACGGCGGTCAGCTCTTTCAGCTTGTCGCGTCGGCGCGCCGCTGCATACACGCGAAACCCTTTATGGGCGAGGAAGACGGCGCATTCCTCGCCAATGCCGCTGGATGCGCCGGTGATAAGAACGGATTGAAGCAAAACGGCGATCTCCTTTTGGGTCTTGCGTCCAAGTCTACCGGTCGCCGTCAGGAGACGCAAAAATAAAGGCATAAAAAAGCGCCGCAGCCGAAAGCTGCGGCGCCAGTCTGGCTTCGAGGGGATACTTACTGCGATGCGATGGGGTCGCGGCGTTTGCGGGCGGCGAAGCCAAGACCCGCAAGTCCGGAGAGAAGCAGCGGCAGGGCGGCCGGCACTGGTACTTCGCTGGTGTTGACCGTCATCTGGGCGATGGAGAATCCGCCTTCCGGCGTCAGGGCTTCGAGCAGGAAGGTCATGCCTGTGCCGAGGAAACCAATCATATCCTGCGCAGCAATAACGCCAACCACCATACCGTCGATGGTCAGGCGAAAGTCACCGCAAGGGCCTTCATCGCCAAAGCTGGAGCAATTGACGTCGCCGCCAGCGTTGAATTCAACGTCCGTGACGGTGACTTCGTCATCGAAAGCAAAGGCGATCGATTCGCCTGTGTCGAACTGGGTCTGGTCGTCATTCGGGTTCATTTCCGAAAAGGCGCCAAGACCTGAATCACCAGGCACAACATCCTGAATCAGGCGAGTTGGCTGACTTTGGGCGAACGCGACGACGTTTAGATTGACCCCGTCTAGCTGGTAATCAAAGCCGGCGGCGTCATCGACCGTGCAGTAGTCAGAACCGACACTACCGCAGTCGCGAACGTAATCGACGCCTTCTGCGCCTAGTGGCGTGACATTGTTGCCGTCGCCTTTGAATATGAAAGTCGTTGCGTGGGCCGCGCCTGTGGAGGCTGCGAGCGCCACGGCGGCGATGGCGAAATGACGAAGTCTCATATTTTATCTCCCGGTATTGGAACTGCACATGGGGGAGAAACGCGGCAGGATCAGCTTCGTTCCGCATTTGAGACAAATTTTTTTCAAATTATTTCCATATTGCGTCCTGGCGAGCGAAAGGGCGATCGCTTTTCCTCTTTAAGGTGAATATGGACGGGCGTGTCCCGCGCCTAAACCAGGCGCGAACGCTTGACCGCGGCGTCTATGAAGGACGCAAACAGGGGATGTGGATCGAACGGGCGGGATTTCAGCTCCGGATGATATTGGACGCCGATAAACCAAGGATGTCCCGGAATCTCCATGATCTCGGGCAATTCGCCGTCGGGCGAGGTGCCTGAGAAAATGACGCCATGAGCGGCGAGCCGGTCGGCCCAATTCTTATCCACCTCAAAACGGTGCCGGTGGCGTTCGGAAATGTCTTCGGCGCCATAGACTTCGGCGACGCGGCTGCCCGGTTTGAGGCGCGCCGGATAGGCGCCAAGGCGCATGGTGCCGCCAAGGTCGCCGTCCTGTTTACGGGTTTCGGTTTCATTGCCGCGCACCCACTCCGTCATGAGGCCGACCACCGGCTTGCCGCAATGTGAAAACTCCGATGAGCTGGCGTCTTTTTCACCGACAAGATTTCGCGCCGCTTCGATCACCGCCATCTGCATGCCGTAGCAAATGCCGAAATAGGGAATTTCTTTTTCGCGAGCGAATTGCGCCGCCTTGATCTTGCCCTCTGCGCCGCGCTCGCCAAAGCCGCCGGGCACGAGAATGCCGTGGACGCCTTCAAGGGCGGAGATCGCTTCTTCTTCTTTTTCGAACTTGTCGCTCTCGATCCACTCGATATTGACGCGCACATTATTGGCGATGCCGCCATGGGCGATCGCCTCGATGAGCGATTTGTAGGCGTCTTTCAGAACCGTGTATTTGCCGACAACCGCGATGGTCACTTCGCCATCGGGAACTGTGATGCGCTCGACAATGTTTTGCCAGCCTTCCAGCTTTGGCTCAGGCGGGTTCTTGACGCCGAAGGCGTCGAGCACTTCGCTGTCGAAGCCTTCCTTGTGGTAGGTG
>JAUIEG010000574.1 GCA_030428745.1 Alphaproteobacteria bacterium | reverse complement strand
GTCTTCGATGAGCGTCGTGTCGAGACCCATCGTCTCCTGCGCCGCCGCGATCTCCTCCGACGTCAGAAATCCCTTCATGTTTTCAGCAATAGAGGCCTTCATCAGCGCGACAATGGCGGGAACATCCGCTTCGGTTGCGATGCGATGAGTGAAATGGGTGTTGTTGCTCATAAGCCAATAATGCTCGCTGATGCGAAATTGAAAACTGCAAAGAAAATGGCGCCGCCCCCAAGAGGACGGCGCCATACAATTCTGTTCAGGACGCGCTTAGGCGGTCTGGTCGTCGACGGCGGCGTCCGGCGCGTTGTTCATGACCGACTCGATGCCATTCTCGCAGCCTGCAGCGCTGTCATACATCTGCGACTGGCCGATGACCTGGTGATTGGCCGCTTTCAGAACGAAATAGGGCTTGCCGCTGGTCGACTCTTTCACTTCGAATCGCGCCTTGTCGGCCGCATTCTTTCTGACCGAGGCGATCCCGTTTTCCGCGCCGGATTTATCCTTGTAGCCTTCGCTGGCGAGAATATTCTCTCCATTGCCAGCCTTGAGGCGGAAGCGGAACTCACCGCCCTTGTCCTTATATAGTTCAAATTTTCCGGCCATTCACTCGGTCTCCTCTATCAGTCTTGCAGCCCCGTTTTCCCCTGTGCTCATGATCGCGATTCCAGCCATTATTGCAAATCCCTCAAGCATCTATATTTCTTAATGTTCCAGAATCGTTCTCATTTCGGTACATAGAGTTCATGGCCCCTTCCACCGACCGCAAACCCAGCATTTCCGAGCGCGCCCTCGCCGCAGCGCAGGCCCGGCCCGCCGCAGGATCGCCCGCCGGAGATGCTGAAAATGCACCCTATCTAGAGGGCCTCAATGACGAACAGCGCGCTGCGGTGCTGGCGGTCGACGGCCCTGTCCTGATGCTTGCCGGCGCCGGCACGGGGAAAACCCGGGCGCTGACAACCCGCCTGGCCCATCTGCTCCATACCGGCCGGGCGCAACCATGGCAGATTCTCGCGGTCACCTTCACCAACAAGGCGGCGCGCGAGATGAAGGAGCGGATTGCAGCGCTCGTCGGCGGCGATGTGGAAGGCATGAAGTGGCTCGGCACGTTCCATTCCATCGGCGCTCAGATTTTACGCCGTCATGCGGAGCTTGTAGGCCTCAAATCCAATTTCACCATTCTCGACGCCGACGATCAGGCGCGGCTCGCCAAGCAGGTGATCGAGGCCGCCAATCTCGATGTAAAGCGTTGGACCGGGCGCGGCCTCGCCATTGTCATCGACGGCTGGAAAAATCGCGGTCTGACGGCGGACAAGGTCCCCGAAAACGAAGGCTGGCATTTCGCCGACGGGCGCGGGATCGCGTTATACAAAGCCTATCAGTCGCGGTTGACGACCTTAAACGCCACAGATTTCGGCGACTTGCTCGTCCACAATCTAACCATCTTTCAACATCACGCCGACATTCTTGAAGAATATCAACGGCGGTTCCGTTACATGCTGGTGGATGAGTATCAGGACACCAATGTCGCCCAATATTTGTGGCTGCGGCTCCTTGCGCAAAAACACAAAAATATCTGTTGCGTCGGCGATGACGACCAGTCGATCTATGGCTGGCGCGGCGCCGAAGTTGAAAACATCCTGCGCTTTGAAAAAGATTTCCCGGGCGCAAAGGTGATCCGGCTCGAACGCAATTACCGATCGACGCCATCAATTCTTGGCGCAGCCTCGGGCCTCATCGCCGCCAATTCAGAACGCCTCGGCAAGACTCTCTGGACGGACCTTGAAGAAGGCGAAAAGGTGAAAGTGCGCGGCGTCTGGGACGGCGAAGAAGAAGCGCGCCTGATCGGCGACGATATCGAGTCCGAGCAGTCGAAAGGCCGCTCCCTTTCCCATATGGCGGTGCTCGTTCGCGCCTCGTTTCAGATGCGCGCCTTTGAAGAACGCTTCAACACGCTCGGCCTCGCCTACAAAGTTGTCGGTGGTCCACGTTTTTATGAACGCGAAGAGACCCGCGACGCCCTCGCCTATTTGCGGCTGATCCGATCCGCCGATGACGATCTCGCTTTCGACCGCGTCGTCAACAAACCCAAACGCGGCCTCGGCGATAAAGCGCTGCAAACTTTGCACAAGATCGCACGCGCAAATGACATTCCCTTGATGGCGGCGTCTCGCATGGCGCTTGAAAGCAACGACCTCGCCGCCGCTGCGCGCCGCTCGCTGCTCAATTTCGTGGACACAATCGACCGCTGGTCCCGCGACGCCAAGGATATGCCGCCAGCCGATCTCGCCGAGCTGATGCTGGAAGAGTCCGGCTATATCGAAATGTGGAAGAACTCAAAAAGTCCGCAGGCGCCCGGCAAGCTCGACAATTTAAAAGAACTCATTCAGGCGGTGTCAGAGTTCGATACGCTCAACGCCTATCTCGACCATGTGGCGCTCGTGTCGGAATTGAGCGAAAGCTCTGCTGACGGACAAGTCTGGCTGATGACACTGCACGCGGCAAAGGGCCTTGAATTTCCCGTCGTTTTTCTGCCCGGCTGGGAGGAGGAAATTTTCCCCTCAAAACGGTCGCTTGAC
>JAUIEG010000573.1 GCA_030428745.1 Alphaproteobacteria bacterium | reverse complement strand
GAAATCAAGCCCAAAATCGGAGCGATTTACCGTCGTTTTGCCGGAGAATCCGAGCTTGTAAACACTACCCGGCTCATCATACGCGCCTTTATGAAACACGACATTGAGCGTCGTCGGTTTCGTCACGCCCTTGATGGTGAGATCGCCAGTAATGGTTCCGGTGTTGGCGCCGGTTTTCTCCACAGACGTGCTGACGAAAGTGATTTCCGGGTATTTCGCCGTATCGAAGAAACGCTCACCGTTCAAATGCCCGTCAAACTCATCGACGCCGCTATTAATCGAGGCGGCGTCGATAGTTACCGATACTGAAGAATTCTCTGGCGCGTCGGCATCCCAATTGAGTGTGCCGGTCCAGTCGTCCCAACGCAGCCAGGGACGTGAATATCCCTGATGAAAATACGAAAAGGTTATGTAGCGATGCTTATAGTCCGGTTCATAGGCGCCGGAGGGAGCGTCGAATTCCGCAACATCAGCGGTCTGCTGCGCGCTAGCGGCCTCGCCGGCGGAGGCGTCGGTCGCGCTCTGATGGTCAGCAGATTGCCCGCAAGCCACCAGGGTCAGAGCGGCTGCGCCTGCAAATGCCAGATCTCTCAACGTCATGAAGTTCGTCCTTCTCATTTCACGGTCATTCGAAAGACTGACTATAGTGTGTCCCGTCGTTTCACGCATGACGCTCACTCAAGCGTGAACATGATCGCATCATTTCTTATCGCCCCAGCGGCTGATAATTGCCGACATTTCGGGGCGACCTCGTTCCTTGGGGCCTTCCTGCGCAGTTCCAATATAAACGTAGCCTGCAACTTTCTCTCCCGGCTCAAGGCCGAGAGCCGCCAGCGCCTTGTCGTCATAGGCGTACCATTCGGTCAGCCACTGGGCGGCGAAGCCATAAGCCGATGCGGCAAGCAGCATGTTCTGACAGACAGCGCCAGCGGTGAGCACCTGCTCCCATTCCGGTGTGCGGTGATCGGGATTGGTTTTCGAAATGACCGCCACGACAACCGGCGCACGCAGGAATCGGTTTCCCTCACAATCCGCTCTGGCCTCGTCCGCCCCCGGCTCATTCGCCAAATAAGCCTCTTTCAAGACGGCGCCGAAACGGGCCCGCGCATCGCCCTCAAAGATAATAAACCGAAATGGGACCACGCGTCGGTGATCGGGTACACGGGCGGCGATAGTCAAAATATCCTGAAGCTGCGGCGCATCCGGCCCCGGCCCGGTCAGCAAATCCGCGGGCGTTGACCGGCGCCTTCGGAGCATCGCCCGGGTGGCCTCGCTCGGATAAGCCGAGGGCACAACTCTTCCCAATTCCGGATATTTTGGACTGTCCGCCATGCCGCCGCCTTCTCTCCTACTTGGCAAAATCAATGCGCCTGATAAGGAGTAGACGCATCCCCCGCCGGACCACAAGGGACCAATGGAAGCGGGGGCGAAGTGACTGATATTCAAGGCGGGAAACGGCATTCATGGCAGGAGCGATCGCCGCATCGGCGGACGGATTTTTAACACGGCTTCAGGCTGGGCGGCTGCCGGCTGCGCTGACGGAAACGACGCTAGCAGATGCCCGAATGACTGTCCGCGATCTCGCCGCCCTTTTCGAGAGTCAGCTCACGAGCCGCCGTCTCGATCTCGAGGCCCGCCGCCTCGGCGCAGAAAAGCGCGGCTATTACTCGATCGGCTCTTCAGGCCACGAGGGCAACGCCGCTGTGGCGCGCGCCTTCCGCATTGATGATATGGCGTTTCTTCATTACCGTTCAGGCGCGTTTTACGTGGAACGTGCGTCAAAACTTCCAGGTGAGACCCCGATCTGGAACATGGCGCTCTCCTTCGTTGCGGCTGCAGAAGATCCGATCTCCGGCGGACGGCACAAGGTCATTGGCTCAAAGTCGCTCTTTATCCCGCCCCAGACCTCAACCATCGCCTCGCACCTTCCCAAGGCGATGGGCGCGGCGTTTTCGATTGCCTTATCACGCACACATAAACGGCCAAATCCCGAATTGCCTCGCGACAGCGTTGTTCTCTGCTCGTTCGGCGACGCGTCGGCGAACCACTCGACCGCAGTCGGCGCGATCAACGCCGCCGCGCATACAGGTTATCGCGGTTTACCGCTTCCACTCGTCTTTATTTGCGAGGACAATGGCATCGGCATTTCGGTGAGAACGCCAGAAGGCTGGATCGCCGCCAATTACGGCGCGCGGGCTGGACTGCGTTACATTTCCGGCGATGGACGCGATGCAGTCGACGCTATGCGCGCTGCAAGGGCGGCTGAACGCTGCGCCCGCGGCGCAAGGGCGCCTGTCTTTTTACATTTGCGCACTGTGCGCCTTATGGGACACGCCGGTTCCGACGTTGAGAGCACCTATCGCGAACGCGCCGAGATTGAAAAAGAAGCCGATCAGGACCCGCTGCTGCATACAGCGCGACGCCTTATCGAAGAAGGCGCCATGTCGCTTGAAGACATCGAACGTCTTTACGCCGAGATTGGCGGCCGCGTTTATCGCGCCATGGAGCAGGCGACGACCCGTCCAAAACTGACCACTTCATCGGCTGTGACGGCTTCGCTCCTCCCGCACACGCGCC
>JAUIEG010000572.1 GCA_030428745.1 Alphaproteobacteria bacterium | reverse complement strand
CGGCGTCATCGCTCTGGCTAAGCACCCTGCAAGGCAAATCGCGCGCCTCGCCGGTCTCGATTGCGATTGCTTTTGAGGCCAGAAACCGCCGACGTCCGGCGACGATTTCGAAGTCGTTTTCTTTGCCATTGGGACGCACGAGCAGCGGCACCAGAACGCCGCGTTCGCGGATCGACGGCAATATATCGTCGAGATAAGGTTTTTTGCGCGACGCCCTCATATTGAGCGCCGAGACCGCCAATCGGTCGAGCGGGATTGTTTGCAGTTCCATCCTTCATTCTCCTGTTGCTGATGGTTCGGATTGAGACGCCGCTTCGCGGTCGAGACGGCGCAATTCATCGACAAGGTCGATCTGGCGCCGGGATTCCAAGTCGAAGAGTCCGACATCGCAGCTTCTTTGCGCGGCGCGCGGAGCCATGGGCACCGCCGCGAGAACCGCCAGCCGGTCGCGCAAAGTGATCGGCGCGACGCCGCGCATCAGCGTTTGCGACCCCGCGTTCGTTTCTTCGGTTTCCGGCTTCTCGTCACGCGCGCTCATGGGTTGCGCTCCATCGCGGAAGCGTCAGCGTCCGGCGCAGGATTCTCAAAGGCCAGAATGAAATCCGCCGCTTTGGAGGCGAGCGACGCCGCGTTGAAAATCGCGCGGTTGTCCTCTTTCAGAACCTCAAGCCATGCGCCCAGATAATCCGCATGGCGCACAGTCGGCGCGATGGAAAGCGAGGCGCAGACGAACGCGCTCGCCAGTTCCGCGACCAGTTCTTCGCGGGCGTAAGCGTGGCTTCCGTAACGGCCTTTGAATTCGCGACCCAAACGCGAGGCGTGGCCGGTCCAGTGGCCGAGCTCGTGAAAGCAGGTGCGGTAATAATTGATCTGTTCAAAGAACGCCGGTTGCGGCGGAACGCGAATAAAGTCTTGGCTCGGTACATAAAACGCCCTGTCGCCGCCGATCCGAAAATCGGCGCCGGTCGCCTTGATGAGATTTTCCGCGCGTGGGATCGCCTCGCATTCCGTCAGGGGCTTGGCGCCCGCCGTCAGTTCCGGCGGCAGGCCTTCGCATTGCGCGGCGTTAAAGACCGTATAGCGTTTGAGGAAAGGCACGAATGACGCCTCGTCGCCGTCTTTCGCCGCTCGCTCCTGCTCGTCCTTCGGGATAAACTTGTCGGCGTAAACGACCATTGAGCCGCGCTCGCCTTTCATCACAGAACCGCCCAAGGCTTTCGCCTGCAGATAAGTCAGCCAAGTCTGGCCGGAAAAGCCGTTCTCGATGGCGGCGCCCCAGAGCAACAGAATATTGATCCCGGAATAGGTCCGGCCTGTCTGTGCATTCTTCGGCAGGCCTGCGGCAATGGTTGCGGCCTCGCCGCCCGCCGCCCAAAGTTGCGACCATGGAAAGCGTCCGGCTTCCAGTTCCTTCACGATCTTCGCCGTAACTTCGGTATAATGATCGGCGCCCGGCTTCCTCTTGCCTGAACGCCCGCGCGGCTTCGCGCCGCTGCTCGACGCGTTCTTTGGTTTGACGGCGCGGCTTGGCGCATCGGTTGCGGTTTCAAGTGCTGTCATGGCTGCTCGCTCCTTGCCTGCCCGCCGCAAATTCCCCCGGGACGGCGGGGGCGGCGGAAACGGGGCGAGCATGAGCGCCGGGCATAGGAGGCCGGGGCGCAACCGGTTTGGTAGGATGAGAAAAACAACGAAGACGGATAAATAGCCAAAGCGGTTGCGGCGCGGCCGCCCGGCGCTATTCGCCCCGTCTTCCGTTCCGCCGCCCCCGCTGTCCCGAGGGGAATGACCAACAAGCCGCGGGGCGAAGCTCCGCGTCCTTATCCCGCGCGGATGCGCGGGCCTGCGGCAGGGATCGTCACCGGTACAGCGAAGACGACGAATTCACCTCTTGAATTTGTCGGCTTCGGGCCGCCAATCACTCATGATTGACGCGCCTAGAGCCCGGCGCCGTAAGGCGGCCGCCCGTAAATATGAAGCGCAATGCCCGAATCCAGCTATTTTACGTGGATTCAACTAGCAATATGCACAAAATATGGCCTTAACACCATATGATTAGAAAGCCATATTAATACCGAATTGGGCAGTCAGGTTGCATCACGCGTTTGAGCCCGAATTCGAGGCGCTGGCCGAGGCCGTGCAGGACGAATAGCCGGCCCAAGCGCAGGTGATCGAAACATTCGGCCCGGCGGCAGGTCGCCCGCGCGTCGATACGCTGAAAGGCTCGAAACACGCCAATATGAAGGAGCTGCGGTTTGACGCCGATGACAGTGTATGGCGGGCGGCGTTCGCCTTCGATCCGAAACGCGAGGCCATCATTCTCGTGGCGGCGGACAAGTCCGGCGGAAGCGAAAAGAAGTTTTACAAGAGGCTGATCAAAACCGCGGACAAAAGATTTGATCAACATCTGCATGTGTTGAAAAAACAAGGAGGGTTGATCCGATGGCCCGCACATTGAACGATGTGATGAAATCCCTGCCGAAGGCGCGCCGGGCGAAAGTCGAAGCGCGCGCCGCAGAACTCATTGCCGAGGAGGCCTCGCTGCAGGATCTGCGCAAGGCTTTTGGCCTAACGCAGGTCACCATGGCG
>JAUIEG010000571.1 GCA_030428745.1 Alphaproteobacteria bacterium | reverse complement strand
TAATCTCGGCGACGAGGTGAATGCGGCGGGGAAGGTCCTCAAACGCGGCGACGTTGTTTATGCGGAGAAATACGACGCAGAGACGCTGCCGAAGGATGAAGATGCGGCCGAGGACGCGCCGACAAAACCTACGCCGGAAAATTCCTACGCCCTGCGTCAGACACCGGCGGTGAATGGCGGATTGATCGCTATCGATCCACATACGGGCCGGGTGCTCGCCATGGTCGGCGGGTTCTCATTCCAGATGTCGGAATTCAACCGCGCGGTGCAGGCAGAGCGCCAGCCGGGGTCGACTTTCAAACCGTTCGTTTATTCGGTGGCGCTCGACAGCGGCTATACGCCGTCTTCGATTGTGCTCGATGCGCCCTTTGTCGCGCCGAGCGTCGACAGCTGGTACAAGCCGGGCAACTATATCGCCGGCCGCTATTACGGGCCGTCCACATTACGCCTCGGTGTTGAACAATCGCGCAACGCCATGACAGCGCGTCTCGCCCAGGATCTCGGCATCGGCCGCATCATGGAATATATTGAACGTTTCCAGCTGTCGGACAGCCTGCCGCGTGAACTGGCGATCTCTCTCGGCGCCGGTGAGACGACGCTGATGAAGATCACCGCCGGTTATTCCGTCTTCGTCAATGGCGGCAAAGGCGTTGAACCGGTGCTGATCGATCGTATTCAGGACCGCAACGGCAAGACAATCTACAAGCGGGACACGCGGGAATGCCAAGCCTGTAACGCCGCGGTCTGGTCAGGCCAGTCGGAGCCGCAATTGCCGGATGCGCGCCGTCAGGTCATGGACCCACGCACCGCCTATCAGATCACGTCGATCCTTGAAGGCGTCGTTCGCCGCGGCACGGCCGCGCGCACGGTGGGCGGCAAGACGGACAAGCCCATTGCGGGTAAGACCGGCACCACCAACGACTATAAAGACGCCTGGTTCGTCGGCTTCGCGCCGGACCTTGCCGCTGGCGTCTATGTGGGTTTCGACATGCCGCAAACTCTTGGGCAGGGTGAAGCGGGCGGCACGGTCGCCGCGCCGATCTTTGCAGACTTCATGGTTGAGGCGTTGAAAGATGAGGCGGGTATTCCTTTCCGGGTGCCGTCGGGCGTGCGTCTCGTTCGCGTTAACGCCCGCACCGGCAAACCCGCCGGCGCTGGCGACCGAAACGTCATTTTGGAAGCCTTTAAGGCGGAAGACGATCCGAACGCCAGCCGCTCGCTGGAAGACGATTATGCGCTAGATCCTTTAAGCTCGGCGCCGACTGAGGAGCCCGAAGAGAACCTCAACGGCCTTTACTAACGGCGCGAGCCTCATCATATAACGCGAGTTGCGCGGTGAACGCGCTGCTTTCTTCAACGGCCTTGCGCGGGAGACAAAGATGCGCGCCGAGATCACAACCCTGACGGACGAAATCAAGCAGTCGCTCGAACTGCTGAGGAGGCGTCTTTGACTGGGATAAATCCGAAAAAGAATTAGCCGAGCTGAACGCCAAGGCCGAAGATCCCACGCTCTGGGACAATCCGGAAGAGGCGCAAGGCTTGATGCAAAAACGCACCGCGCTGGAAAACCAGATGAACGCGGTGGGCGCAATCCAGTCCGAACTTGATGATCTTCTGGGCCTTGCGGAAATGGCCGAGGAGGAGGGTGATGCGGCGAGCCTTGATGAGGCTCAGGCCATGATTACCGATCTTCACGCCCGCGCCCAGAAAGCGGAGATCGAGGCGCTGCTTTCCGGCGAGGCTGACGCCAATGACTGTTTCGTGGAGATCCATCCCGGCGCCGGCGGCACAGAATCGAACGATTGGGCGTCCATGCTTCTGCGTATGTATACGCGCTGGGCGCAGCAAACCGGCTACAAGGTCGATGTGATCGAAGAGCAGCCGGGCGAGGAAGCGGGAATCAAATCCGCCACCATTCAGGTGAAAGGCCATAATGCCTATGGGTGGCTGAAGACCGAATCCGGCGTGCATCGCCTTGTGCGGATTTCCCCTTATGATTCCAATGCGCGCCGGCATACATCCTTTGCGTCCGTCTGGGTTTATCCTGTCGTCGACGACAAGATCGATGTCGAGGTCAATGAAAGCGACTGCCGCGTCGACACCTTTCGCGCCTCAGGCGCTGGCGGCCAGCATGTGAACACGACGGACTCAGCGGTGCGCATCACGCACAACCCAACTGGCATTGTCGTTCAGTGTCAGAATGAACGCTCGCAGCACAAAAACCGCGCGACGGCGTGGAATATGTTGCGCGCGCGTCTCTACGAACTTGAGCTGCAAAAACGCGAAGAGGCGGCGCTCCAACAGGCGGCGTCGAAAACTGACATTGGCTGGGGCCACCAGATCCGCTCTTACGTTTTGCAGCCTTATCAGCTTGTCAAAGATACGCGCACAGCAGTCGAGCACACCGATCCCGATGCAGTGCTCAGCGGGGATATTGACGGCTTTATGAGCGCGGCGCTCGCGCAACGCGTGGGCGGCGATTCTAACTAGGCCGGTTTTCCGTCTCTTTCTGTGCGGTGCAATAGTTCAGCTCGCCAAGCTATTGATTTTATGGGGCTCACTTTTCGCACATGCGACAAACCTTAA
>JAUIEG010000570.1 GCA_030428745.1 Alphaproteobacteria bacterium | reverse complement strand
TCTTCTTGAAGACGAACCTTCTGGCGCTCCTGCGCCTCGATGTTGCGATTGAGCGAAGCGTTGTAACGGCGGGCCGCTTCAAGCTGCTTCAGGTTCGCGCGATAGTCGTTGAGCAGCGACGCCGTCTGGTCGTCAAGCTGGTCAATCTGCTGTTGCGCCGACGCGGTTTCACGCGCCGTCGCTTCAGATTCCTGCAGCGCGGAACGGAACTGCGCCTGGGCCGGCGCGCACAACACAGCGAGCATCGCCGCTGAACCCAAAATCGCTGATCTTTTCATAAATGCCTCACCTACCGGATTGTTGCGGCTGATTGATACGACGCCAAGCCTTTCGGAAATTGGGCCGCGGAGCTGTGGCGCCTTGCGCCGTTTTGAAACACGCCCGTCTGCGTTACTGGCTCGCGCTTCAAGAAATCTGTGAATGGTACTCTTCACCCAGAACTATCCCCTGTTCCCCATACAACGTTTCAAGCAATCGTATATTTGCAGCAGAATTGCAACGACGTTTTGATCCATGATCAAACGCCCTCCCATTCGGGCCGCCCATAGCCGATTACTGCAAGATTCGTGTCACCCTGTCTTGTGCAGCCCGGATGCGGAACAGCTTTACGCCCTCACCGTTCCCTTAACTGGCCGCAGACCTTACCCCGTTAGTTTGTAACAACAACCCTCGGCGCTGGCAATCGTTAGAATTGCGCAAAATGACGCTGCTTATTGAGCATTTTGCGCCTCAGGCGGGCCGCAAGGGATTGACAGGCGCACACGCCCATGCACAGCGCGGTGAAAGTCACCCTGATTACTCATTATAATCTAGACACAGAAAACGCGCCGGTTTCGACTTGTTAACCTTGACAGAAATACGCCCCCAAGGGTCGGCGCATTGCGGCCACTCCCGATTTATTAGGCGGCGCCCTGAAATCAGCGCTCGCAAAAAAGTGAGGATGAGCCCTTAGGAAAAAAACTCTAAGGAGATGGCTGGGGCGCCAGGATTCGAACCTGGGAATGTCGATACCAAAAACCGATGCCTTACCACTTGGCGACGCCCCAACAGACTGGCGGTATGCGCTTTTTTTAAGCGCCCCCGCGAGCTGAGAGCAGGCGAGATAGCGCTTTCGTTCATGGCTTGCAATGGCCCGGATGCGAAAAATGCCGCCGCCCCATTGTCGCGGCGCCGTCATGGTCACGCCAGAGCGGCGCCCCCGCGCAGCCCCGCCCTGCCGGGGCGCTGGCGCAGCGCCGAATCGGACCCCGAAACCAGTGCGAAAACCGGCCCCCGAAAACGTCCCATAAATCGAGATTGCGCCCACCCCGCTCCATCGCTATAGAGGCGCTCCCGCGGGCGGGGCCGTATGGCCGCCGCCAAATATCGGAGTGTAGCTCAGCCTGGTAGAGCACTGTCTTCGGGAGGCAGGGGCCGGTGGTTCGAATCCACTCACTCCGACCAGTTTTTTGCAAAACCGCCAGCAAGAAAAAGGGCCCCTCAGGGCCCTTTTACCTTCCGGTGATAATCACACCATCATTCATTTTTTGCGCGCGCCGCGACGAAACATGCCGCCCATGGCGCCGAGGCCGCCCAGCATGAGTAATCCGGCCGCGGGAAGCGGCGTTTCCAGTGTTGGATCAGTCACGCCGCCCTCGCCGCCCTCCGTATCGAGCAAGGAAAACCCGCCAAAGGCGCCGACATAGCTGTAATTGGTGCCCGCATAGTTGGCGTAATACGTATAATCCGTCGCAAGCGCCGTGGTGCCGCTGGCGAAAAACGTCATTAGCACCGCTTCGGTGAGCGGCGCAGTGGGAACGACCGCCCCCGGTTTGGCTGCAAACAGAAAGGTGAGCTTTCTGATGTTGATATTGTTGAAGGGTATGCCGTCATCGGAGATCGTGAAGTGCACTTTCACGCCATTGACCGGCGATCTCCCATAGGCTGTGCGGCTGCTTGTGTGAAAAGTCGACATGAAGACGGAATCGAACGCCCCCACATGACCGTCGATCGAATATGACGCTGACAGAATGCCTGTATCGTCATAGTCGAGGTCAAGCACCAGCGGCGCGCCTTGCGCCGTCGTCCCGTCCGCATACTGCCCGGCGACTTTGTGAATAGTCTCGATACTCACCGTCGCCGCCTGGGCTGCGGAACACAACGCCGCCGCAACCATTACACCCGCCGCACTCATTGCGGTTACAAACTTACTCATACTGACTTCCATTCTCTCTTTCATGCTTTGATGGCGAAGGCTGGGAACGTCTTGAACGCCAAGCACCAGCGCTGCCCAACGACCGATCCGGCATATGGGCGCGCTTCCCAAAAAACTTTCATCATTAAAATTGATGACAGCAGGCTATTGAGAGAAAAATTTCAGGGCGCTGACCGCGTCAATAAGTCCGCCAGCGCATGAGCGCTTCTCCACGCGTTAACGCTGTGCGGGCTTGTGCGGCGTGAACCTCAACCGTGCATCACATCCGGATCGATACGCGCAACCGTATCGGCGCCGGCGGTGACGGCGTCGGTGAGCGCCACAGCCTCGGTGAGATAATTATCCGCGTAGAATTTCGCGAGCGCGATTTTGGATTCGTAATAGGCGGGGTCCTG
>JAUIEG010000569.1 GCA_030428745.1 Alphaproteobacteria bacterium | reverse complement strand
TCCTCAAGCTTTTCGGACGGCTTGAAAGTAAGATCGAGGGGCGGCGTGCCGCGATGGGCCTCCGCGATGGCTTTGGCGCCATGGGGTCCGTAGCTGCGCTCCCAGGAGCGCCACATCCATGACGGCGTGTCGGTGCGCGCCGGAATTTTTTCAAACGCCTCGGTTCCCGCATCCGCGATCTTGCGAGAGATGGCGTTGATCAGTGAGGCGTAGCCGCCGGTTTCGCCACGCTCATTGGCGAGCTCGACGGAGGTGGCGACGGCGGCGTGCGGCGGCGTTTCGAGAATCAAAAGCTGAGCGGCGGCGATCCGCAGAATGTCCATCACGCGCGCAGACTTTTTCGGCAGGGGCCGGTCGAGCCAGTTGCCGATCATGTGATCGATGGCGCCGCGGCGGCGCAGGGTCACCGTCGCCAGGAGGCGCGCGAAGTTGCGGTCCGGGCCTTCAAGATGCTGAAAAGGCCGGGTGCGGGCGATCGCGTCATCAAGCGTCGCGCCCTCGCTGACGCGGTCGAGAATTTCCAGGACAGTGCGGCGCGCTTCGACACCCGGCATGGTTGAAAGCGGGCGGGCCGGTGCGCCGTCTTCCTTGCCGCCGCGTTGGGTATCCGGACGGTCGTCATCTTCGCGGCGGCGTTTGGGGCGGGGCTTGTCGAAAGCCCGGTCGGGCTTGCCCCGTCGGGCGCTGTCGCGGCTTTTCGGTCCTGAAAACGGTCTTTTTTCCATAAGAGCCCGCGTAAACCACGCCTAAGGCGGAAAGTCACCCAAAATCAGTGGGAAAACCCGCATCTGGTCGTGCGCGCTCTTTTCGCATAAGGTTAAGGCTCGCCAGTGAGGGCTGGCGCGAGTTTTTTAAGGGGAAGAGGGGTCATGAGAAAGATTACCGCGATTTTGGGCGCTGCAGCGATGGCGCTGTCGGCAGGGGTTTCTGGCGCATCAGCGCAAAATGAGATGGGCGCCGGATCGAGCCTGTCCAATCCGGAAACGGTGGTTCGCAAATTCAGCGTTCAGTCGGTCGGGCCCGTTCTCAATGAGATCGGGATGCCCTGGCAGGTGCGCCAACTCGACAATGGGGCGCAGTATATTCACGCGGCCAGCGGCTCCATGCAGTTCATTCTGTTTTTCACCGTGTGCAACGGCGCTGAGTGTTCCGGCATGCAGGCGGTGACATTCTTCACCGACGCGAACGCCAATCCGCAGACGGTGCAGGCGTTCAATGTGCGCTATCCGTTCGGCACCGCCGGCATCGATCAAAGCGGCGCCGCTTATGTGAGCCGTTACGACATTGCGGATTACGGCATTCCGCGCGGCAACATCGCCTCTTCTGTGGTCAATTTCCTCGGCCTTGCGGAGATGTTCGCCAGTGAGCTTGCCAATGCGCACCAGACGGTCAGCCTTGAAGGGTATGCGGACGATCTTGCGTCGTCATCGCTCAATCGTCAGGCGCTCAATCATTTCACCGGCGTTGATTCCGCATTGTCCATGCAGGCGGACGAGCACCGCCAGGGGTTTGAGCAAGGCGCGGAAATGATCCAGATGCTCCTCAAGGATGAAAGCGCACCGCGCAACAAGATCGAAAACAAACTCGATTAGCGACGGCTTCACCTCTTGAAAAAGCGCCCTTCCGGGGCGCTTTTTCTGTTTGTTAAGCATGTTTCCTGACCGTTCTTTAAGGCCGCCGGCCTATTCCTTAACGATAGATTGCGGGCGCGATCCATGCGTCCGGTGTTGCGTGTTTTGGGCGGGAAATGCCTTTAAGAACGGCTAGAGCGTGGGTCGGAAACCGAAAGGGATCGACGGCGGTGGAGTTCGCCATCGTCGCGCCCGTGTTGCTGGCCCTTATTTTCTCGATCCTCGAAGCGGGCTGGTACTTTTTTGTCACCACATCGGTTCAGCAGGCGAGCGCAAACGCCGCGCGGCTGATCAGGACCGGGCAGGCCCAAAATAGCGACATGTCTTCGGACGCCTTTTTCGATGAGATCTGCAGAGTTGTCAGTAACTTTGGAGATTGCAGCGAAAAGCTGACGATCGACATTTCGAAGTTTTCCAACTTTGCGGCGCTGGCCAACGACCTGTCTGAGCCAGTATGCCGCGACAGGGACGATCCGACGATCGCCGGCGCGCAGTTTGGGGCAAGCGATTATGGGCGTCAGCGGGACATTATCCGGGTGCGGATATGTTTTTTGTATAAACCTGTGAACCCCGGTCTCGGCCTTAGCCTGGGGCAAACGAAACATGGCGAACGTGAAATTATCTCCGTCTCGATTTTCCGCAATGAACCGTTCGAGGGGCTGTAATGTTGCGGCGGGTTGGCACTACAGGACGGCTTCTCCGGCGCTGGCGCGCCTGCCGGTCCGGCATGGCGGCGACGGAGTTCGCGCTTGTGGCGCCGGTGTTGATCCTGCTCTTTTTTGGCGTGGTGGAGAGCGCGGACGGTCTTGCGCGCAGCCGGCAAGTCGACCTGGCCGTGAATACGCTCGCCGATCTGGCGTCGCAGGAAAGGAAACTCCTGACGTCTGACGCGGATGATCTCTTCGGCGGCGTCCGGCAAATTGTCGATGATGCTGACGCGCCCATGAGCATCCGTCTGGT
>JAUIEG010000568.1 GCA_030428745.1 Alphaproteobacteria bacterium | reverse complement strand
CTTGTGCTGAACGGCGCCATGTTCTTTTCCGATTACAGCAACATGCAGCTCCTGGCGGTTTCCATCGACGATTTTGGCGGTATCGTAGCCCTTGTCGAGAACGCTGGCGCTGCTGAGATAAAAGGCTTTGAGCTGGAGCTCAACACGGTGCCTGCGCGCAATCTGCGCATAGATGCGGGCATCGGCTTCATTGACGCCGAATATACACAGCTCGACGCGAATGTGAGCTCCATAACGCTTGATAGCGAGCTGGTGAAAACGCCGAAGTGGACACTCAATTTTGGCGGAGAATACACAGTACCGCTTGGGCCAGATTTTGGCGCTACGTTCCGAGCGGATTATTCTTACAGAACGAGAACACAGCATGTGGCGGACAACAATCCGTTGTTGACGCAGGACGCCTACGGATTGTTGAACCTCCGGCTTTCTTTCGCGCCCAATGACGGCCCGTGGGAGATCGCTGTCTTCGGTACGAACATGACCGATGAACTCTATATTTCAAACGGTCTCAGCCAATTCGATACGCTGGGCTCTACGGACGTGACATATGGGCGTCCTCGCGAATGGGGCGTGATGGCGAAATGGGCGTTCTAAACGAGAGTCCGTTGGAGCAGGTCTATATCATCGCCGACATGCACATTAAGGCGCCGGCGCGGGACGTCTGGGCTATGGTCGGGGCCTTCGCCGATCCCGCGCTCGGAAAAGGATTTGTTTCGCATGTGACCCTTGAAGGGGAGGGGGTGGGCGCTGTGCGCACACTGCACATGACGGACAACATAACGGGCGGCGTTGTTCTGGAAAGGCAAACCGGGCGGGATGATCGGGGAATGTACTATGCGTATGAACTCGTGGATCCCGGCGATATGCCCTTTACGGATTATTACGGGTCCGCCCAGGTGGCGCCTGTGGATTGTTCGAGTTGCCGGGTGATCTGGCTTAATCGCTATCGCACATCATCATCCCGTGTCGATGAAATGAAGACCCAATCGCGTTTGCTGCTGGAGCTTATTGAGAGAAATCTCAAAGAAGCGCTCGAATCGACCGCGAGTGAAGGAACAAGTTGAGGAGAATGACTGAAATGGCCGCGCAAACAATCTCAAAATTCACCCGCACCGCTGTTGACTTGCCGGAAGAGAATCCTTCGGAACGCGTGGGCAATCTCATGCCGGCGGAAGGCGATGATGGCCTCTTCACTCAGTCATGGTTTCCGATCTGCTTGTCGTCCGAGGTTGAGAAGGGTCAGGTGCGCGGCGAAGCTTTTCTCGACGGCAAAGTCATCGTGTTTCGCGGTGATGATGGCGTTGCTCGCGTTATGAGCGCTTATTGCCCGCATGTGGGCGCTGATTTGTCGATCGGGGCTGTTGTCGGCAATCAAATTCAGTGCGCTTTTCACAAATGGGAATATGGCGGCGACGGCGCCTGTGTGAAAACCGCAATTGGCGATCCGGCGCCGGAAAAGGCGCGCTTGTTCAAGTTTCCGACAAAGGAGCAATACGGTGTAGTATGGGCGTTTAACGGCGATGCGCCTGACTTCGATATACCGAATTTTGAATATGATGACGACCATCTGGCGATTCGGGTTTTCCGTTTTCCAGAACTTTTGAACTGTGATCCGTGGGTGTTTGCGGCCAACACGCCTGACATGCAACATTTCAAGGTTGTTCATAAAACTGAGTTCGCGACGGAAGATCCGCATGATTCCGTCACTTGGGACGATCATGGATTTCGCTATCAGGTGATCGCCGCGCATCAGCAGGGCGTTCCGATAGAATGGACGGTCGGCATTCGGGGGACCAGCATCTTCTGGCAGGAAGGTCCCTATGGTGATTTCTGGATTGGCGGCATGGTCGGCTTTGGACTGCCAAGACCCGGCAAGCATGAATTGTTTGCCGTGCTCGCGCTTGAAAAAGGCGATGGCAGTCCGGAAAGCAAGGCGCTTCTGGAGCAACGTTTCGAAACTGCAGAAATGTTGATGACGCGCACCATCGGAGAAGATATCGATATTTTGAACACCATCAAATACCGGCCGGGGACGCTGACCGCGGGCGACCGCACGCTCGGAAAATTCCTGCAATATCTGCGTCGCTTTCCGCGCGCACACCCTTCAAGCGCATTTATCAAATAGGAGAGCCTTATGGTGAATGCGGTTATCGCCAAGAAAATCGACGCGCCGGCTGAGAAAGTCTGGGCGCTTGCGAATTGGAAAGGGTGCGCCGACCTCATGCCGATACCGGGTCAGATGGAACGCGTTACGTTTGAAGGCGAAGGCGCCGGGGCGCAGCGCATCTTTCATCTCGATCGGGAGCGTTTGGGCGGCGGCACGATTATTGAAGAACTCGTCGTGATGGATGAGCGGCGACGTTATTATGAATACCGGCTGGCGGACAACGGGTTGCTTCCCTGGACTGATTATCACGGCGTAATCGTAGTAACGCCTTGTGGGCCAGATGCGTGCGCCATCAAATTTTCGGTCGACATCACGCCGCTGGAAATTTCCGATGAAGAATGCCGAAATATCTGGGTCACTCATGCATTGATGGATGTCGCTCGCCTGAAAGAAAAGTTGGGAGTTTGAAGCGAAAGCTTGCACGAT
>JAUIEG010000567.1 GCA_030428745.1 Alphaproteobacteria bacterium | reverse complement strand
GCGCGGCGCGCATCGCTGATGACCGGCCTTGCATGATGTTTGCGCCCATCCATGGCGGCGACATTCACCTGAAAAAGCCGCTGGTCTTCTTTTGCGAAAAGAGACCCCGAGCCGGTCGTGAAATCCTGCAGCCGCGTGCCGAGACCGATAATCAGGTCGGCCTTTTGCGCCGCTTCATTGGCCGCGCTGGAGCCCGTGACGCCAATGGCGCCGAGATTAAACGGATGTCCGGCGGTGAGCGCGCCTTTCCCGGCCTGGGTCTCCGCCACCGGAACGCCATGCTCCTGCGAAAAGTCCGCCAGCGTCTCTTCGGCGCCGCTATAGCGTACGCCGCCGCCTGCGATGATCAGCGGCCTCTCTGCCCGGCCAAGACGCACGGCAAGATCTTCAAGCTCGGCCGGGTCCGCCCCGGGCCGGCGCAACCGCCATATCTGCTTTTCAAAAAAGGCCTGCGGATAGTCGAAGGCTTCGGCTTGCGTGTCCTGACAAAACGCGAGCGTCACCGGGCCGCAAGCCGCCGGATCGGTCATCACCGCCATGGCGCGGGGCAACGCATTCAACACTTGTTCCGGGCGGGTGATGCGGTCGAAATAGGCCGACACAGGGCGAAAGCAGTCATTTGCGGAAACGGTCGCGTCATGCGGCGCTTCGATCTGCTGAAGCACGGGATCGGGCCGGCGGCTTGCAAAGACATCGCCGGGCGCAAACAGAACAGGCAATCTGTTGACATGGGCGAGCGCCGCCGCCGTCACCATATTCGTAGCGCCCGGCCCGATCGAACTCGTGCATAAAAACGCCTGGCGCCGGCGCCGGGCTTTTGCATAGGCGATGGCGGCGTGCGCCATTGTCTGTTCATTATGCGCGCGATAGGTGATGAAGCGCTCCCGCTCGCCATAAAGCGCTTCTCCCAGCGCCGAGACATTGCCATGACCGAAGATCGCCCAGGCGCCGGCGAAAAAAGGCGTTTCACCTTCTTCCGTTTCGACATGCTGCGCGCACAGATATTTGATAAAGGCCTGGGCCGCTGTCAGTCTTACATTCGGCATGAACCTAGCTCCGGGATGTCGCCGCTTGCCTTGCGGCGTCCCATCCTTTCACAAGACGCTTGAAATTCTGAGTCAATTCGGACTTCAGCTCGGCGTCCGTAATGTCCCCGCCAAGCCATTTTCGCGTCGCGTCATGGAAAATCGTGCGTCCGACGGCGAAGCCTTTCACCACCGGACAGCGAGCCGCGGCGGTAAAAGACTTGATGAGTTCTTCTTCCCGGGCCGACAGCCCCAACAGCACGACGCCCCGGCAATGAGGATCGTTTTCGTTGATGACCGATGCGATGGCATCCCATGCGGCGTCGTCATTTGACGGCTCGAGCTTCCACCAGTCGGGATAGACGCCAAGGTCGTAAATCCGCTCCATGACGCGCGCCGTTGTCTTTTCATCGCAGTCGCCATGTTTGGACGCGATGATTTCAACAAGCAGTTCGTGGCGCGTGCGCCGGCAGGCGTCAAACAATCTGACAAGCTGGCGCTGTTGCGCCTCTTCAAGTTCCGCCGGATCGTCCGGGTGATAAAACACAAGGCACTTCACCACATGATTGAGCGGCCATGTGTTGATCTCGGCGCCGATATCGCCGTCCGTTTCGAATTCGAGCGGGCGAGATCCGGGCCGCTCCACGGGACGACCGATCCAGTATGGCCGGCCGGCGGCGATTTCGAGCGCGCGCTTGCCATAGCCGCTGTCCAACAGGACGCCGAAAGACGGATCGCCCTGCGCAATGTCGTCGGCGGCCTCAAGGGCCAGGACTTTCAACCGTTGCAGGCATTCCGGATCACGTCCGAACTCTTTCGCCATATCTTCAAGCTGGACGCGGTGATCGATCGCCATCACCTTAAGGCAGTCATAGGCGCCGGCCCTGGTCGTCGACCAATGTATGTTCTCCAACGCCTGGTCTTCAGATAATTTTCGCGGGTGCGATTCCCGGTCGAAGAAATAATCCAGTTCGGGCTTTGTGGGCATCGCCGGCGCGCAGCCGTGACGGGAGACGACAATCGCGCCCGCCGCATTCGCCCGCCGGCAGCATTCCTCAACGGGTTCTTCGCGCAGCCAGCCGCTCAAGAAACCGCTCATAAACGCGTCGCCCGCACCAAGCACGTTGAAAACCTCAACCTCGAAGCCTTCGCCGCTTATGCCGCCCTCAAGACTGTCGGGAACGGGGCCGTCAAAAGCGACGCAGCCCAAGGGTCCCCTTTTGCAGACAAGAAGGGCTTGCGTGCGCGCGCGGATATTCTTCAGCGCTTCTGTCGTGTCCGATACGCCGCCCAGAATATGAATTTCCTCTTCCGTGCCGACGATCAGGTCGCAATCGGGCAGGATATGCTGCAACTCACGCGTCACGTCTTCATTCGAAACAAAGCGGTCTTCGCCGCGATCCGGATTGGTCAGGCCCCAGAGCACCGGGCGGTAATCGATGTCGAAAATTACTTTGCGCCCCGCCTCTTTGGCGCAGGCGATGGCCTTGCAGCTGGCGGCGCGGACGCCCTCGCGCGACAGATGCGTGCCGGTGACCAGCACTGCTTTTGCGGATTGAAGAAATTCCGGA
>JAUIEG010000566.1 GCA_030428745.1 Alphaproteobacteria bacterium | reverse complement strand
ATGATGGAGCACCGGCCCGTCCGTTCCGGCGAAAGCTGGGCGCGCGGACCTGTCATTCTATCCTGGGATCAGGCCGCCTATGGCGCCTTCGCCGCTCATGACGGGCATAATGTGGTGATGCATGAATTCGCGCATCAGCTCGACAATGAAACCGGCGTCACCGACGGCTCGCCCCTGCTCGACAAGGACCAGAGCGCGTCGCGCTGGGCGCGCGTGTTTCAGGACGCTTACGCCCGGCTGCGCACTGATGTTGAGGCGGGGCGGAGCAACATTCTCGATCCTTACGGCGCCACAAACCCGGCGGAGTTTTTCGCCGTGGCGACGGAAGTCTTTTTCGAACGGCCGCGCGAATTGCGTGAGGAAGAGCCCGCGCTCTATGGCGAGCTCAGCGCCTATTTCCGCCTCGATCCGGCGGATTGGTTTTAAAACTCGCGTTACTGAAAATCGCGGCGATGGTTTTCGTATTTCCTGACTCTTTTTCGCGCCGCCGCCATGCCGAAAATAACGCTGACGACCAGCCATACAGCCACAGCAACGCCAATGCCCACCAAGAAGCCGAACTGTTCGTAAGCGGCATAACCGGCGGCGAAGGCCAGCAATTGATAGATGATGCGAAATATTATGCGCTCGCGCAAAGTTAAGCGGCTCGCCATTTAGCTTTCCCCCCCTTAGTTACGGGGGGCAGCTTATCAGATATGCAGAGCGTGACCCAGCGTTCTCAAGGACGCTTCCTGGAACGCTTCGCCGAGCGTGGGGTGGGCGTGGATCGTGCCGGCGATGTCGTCGAGCGTCGCGCCCATTTCGATGGCGAGGCCGAAGGCGGTCGAGAGTTCGGAGACGCCCCGCCCCACGGCCTGCACGCCCAGCACGAGATTGTTGTCGGCGCGCGCGACGATACGGATAAAGCCGTCTTCGGCTTCCATCGACATGGCGCGGCCGTTTGCGCTGAACGGAAAGTTCTGGACCTTGACCTCGTGGCCTGACGATTTTGCGTCCTCTGGCGACAGCCCCACGGAGACGATTTCGGGATCGGTGAAACAGACGGCGGGGATTGCGCGCTTGTCCCATGACCGGTTTTCACCGGCGATGATTTCCGCAACCATTTCGCCTTGCGCCATGGCGCGATGCGCCAGCATCGGCTCACCCGTGACGTCGCCGATGGCGTAAAGTCCGCTCATGGCGGTGCGGCATTCCTCATCGACATGCAAGAACTTGCCGTCCATATCGAGGACGAGCTTTTCGCGGCCCCAGCCTTCGGTTTTCGGCGCGCGGCCCACCGTGACGAGGATCTTTTCCGCTTTCACCGTGTCGGCTTTTCCGTCGGCCGTTTCGATGTCGAGGCCCTTCTTCGAGGCGCCCTTGGCTTTGGCGCCGAGCAACACTTCAACGCCGAGGCGCTTCAGGGTTTTCTCAACCGGCCGCGTCAGCTCCTTGTCGTAAAGCGGCAGGATCTTGTCCATGGCTTCAACGACCGTGACTTTCGTGCCAAGCTTCGCGAACGCAATGCCGAGTTCGAGGCCGATATAGCCTGCGCCGACGACCGCCATGGTCTTTGGCGGCGCGGACAGCGACAGGGCTTCGGTCGAAGAGATGACGTCGCCGTCAAAGGGCATGAAAGGCAGCTCAACCGGAACCGAGCCCGTGGCGATGATGATGTTTTCCGCCCGGATGCGGTAAGTTTCGTCGCCGCCTTTTACATCGACGGTCTTGCCGTCGATAAACGTCGCCCAACCATTGACCGCGCGCACCTTGTTTTTCTTGAGGAGGCCGCCAACGCCGCCAGTCAGCCGTTTGACGATCCCGTCCTTCCACGCCAACGTTTTAGCGAAATCGATCTCAGGCTTGCCTGCCTTTACGCCGATCGCGGACTCGCCCGCAAAGTGTGTCGCCTTCTCAAACTCGTCGGCGGCGTGGATGATCGCCTTGGAGGGAATGCAGCCCACATTCAAACATGTGCCGCCATGATATTGTCCCTCGACAATCACCGTATCGAGACCGAGCTGGCCTGCGCGGATCGCGGCCACATAGCCGCCGGGTCCGGCGCCGATCACCAGCACTTTGCACGTAATATCTTCCATGGATCAATTCTCTATAAAAATCATCGCAGGCGTTTCGAGCAGCGATTTGATCCGCTGCACGAACACCGCCGCGTCCCAGCCGTCGATGACGCGGTGATCGAAGCTGGATGACAGGTTCATGATTTTTTTCGGGATAAATTCCGTCCCATTCCAGCGCGGCAAGGTCTGCATCTTGTTGACGCCGACAATCGCAACTTCCGGATGATTGATCACCGGCGTCGTGACGATGCCGCCCATGGCGCCGAGCGAGGTGATGGTGATCGTCGATCCCGACAGCTCGTCGCGCGACGCCTTGCCCTCCTTGGCGGCTTCGGAAAGCCTTGCGACTTCCGCCGCGCAATCCCAGATGTCGCGCGCTTCGGCATGGCGGACCACCGGCACCATCAACCCGTTCGGGGTCTGCGCCGCGACGCCGATATGGACGCCGCCATGTTGATGGATAACATTCGCCTCATCGTCATAGATCGCATTGACCTGCGGCTGCTCGCCAATCGCTTTCACCATGGCCCGCATCAGAAAC
>JAUIEG010000010.1 GCA_030428745.1 Alphaproteobacteria bacterium | reverse complement strand
GCATGAAGTCTGGCTGCGCGACGGCGATCTCGCAGAAGCATTACAAGCGGCTTACGCCCTGCCCGGCATTTTTCCGCCGCGCGCCGTCGACGGGCGCTGGCTCATTGACGGCGCTCTCGTCAACCCCCTGCCCGTTTCCGCCTGCCGCGCGCTTGGCGCGCGCGTCGTCATCGCCATTGGTCTGCATGCGGACGCTTTCAATCTCGGCGTCGCGCAGCGAAAAGCGCGCTTCGGTGAAATGCACCCGGTCATAAAAGATTCAAAAGGCGGGATTGCAAAACTTTTTCAAGGAACAGCGAGCGCGCCGGGCGTCGGCTCGGTCATGCTAGCTTCGTTCAATATTTTGATGGACCGCGTCACCCGCTCACGCCTTGCGGGTGAGCCGCCGGACGTTCTGGTAACGCCGCAGGTGGGGCATATCTCTCTTCTCGAGTTCGACAAGGCCGAGGAGCTGATCGCCCTTGGCCGCAAGGCGGTCGACGACGCACGCCCACAGATCGAAAGTGCGCTTGAGTATCTTGGTTAGGCAACAGGGAATAAGGGTCTCGATAAGCCCTCTTCCGCATTACTCATAACTCTTCAGGAACTAATATATTCCTTTAAAGCCGCCGCTTCCTGTTCGGCTTCCTGGATCTTGCGCTTCACCACATCGCCGATAGAGATGACGCCGACGATCCGGCCGTCGCTTTGCACCGGCAGGTGGCGAATACGTTTTTCCGTCATGCGCGCCATAAGATCATCAACGGTCTCATCTGGCGCGCAGGTGTAAGGATCACCCGTCATGCAATCGCTGACGCGCATGTTCATCGCCTCGGCGCCTTTTTCACCGAGACGCCTAACAACATCACGCTCCGACAAGATGCCGACGGCCTCTCCACGCGCGTCTCGTACGACAACCGCGCCAATGTTTTTGTCGTTGAGCACGCCGACGGCGGCGGCGATCGTGTCGTCAGGATTAACGGCGAAAACGTCGGCGCCTTTGGACTGAAGGATATGTTTGGCTTTCATGAGCGCCTCCTTCCCTGCCGCTTATTCTGAACCCGGAGAGTTGGCGACGCAAGCGCCAACGGCATCCAGAACGCCCGCGTTTACCTTGATGCGCGGGCCATGCGCTCAAAAAGCGGGAATGATATGAGGCCGAACAGATAACCGCCCGCATGGGCCTGCCATGCGCTGGCGCCCCCGAGCCAGATATTAAGCTGACTGCGCCATCCCGGAATTCGGCTCAGCAGGATTTTTTTGCTTTGCAAAATGTCGAGCGCAAAATCAAAAACCGCATAGAGAGCAAAGTTAATAATAAGAAGCCCCGCAGAGACGGCGACAATAACAAACACCGTTTTTGCTGCGCCCGCGAGAGGCAGC
Source organism: Alphaproteobacteria bacterium (assembly GCA_030428745.1). GTDB lineage: Bacteria > Pseudomonadota > Alphaproteobacteria > Caulobacterales > Parvularculaceae > Hyphococcus. The sequence goes on along the minus strand of JAUIEG010000010.1, from coordinate 14,133 downwards.
GCAGGCCAGTCGCGCCGCGCAGCCATCAACACCAGCGCTCCGAAAAGCCCCGCCGCTGCGCCTGATGCGCCGATCATGGGCATGTAGGTTTTCGGGTTCAGCGCTACAAATGCGAAAGCGCCCGCCATGCCGCAAAGGAGAAAAAAGGCAATGAATGCAGCTGCGGGATCGCTTTTCCCCGGCGCCGTCTTCGACTGCATTTCACGATAAACGAGCGTCCCCGCCACCATGATAGCGGCAACATTCACGGCATAATGGAGGAGGTTAATGTGGAAAAACATGTGACCGAGATAGGGGCGAACAACTCTCGTCCACTCGCCGGCCTCCGCTGCATGATTAATCCTCGCCGGCGACACCTCCACCAGGCGCCATATGCGCCGCACGACGCCCGCAGGCGCCGCCGCTACACCCAACTGGATAAGAGACAAAACAAGCGCAATTGCGACCACCGGGTCCGGAATCGCATCCAGCCATGGCCATCGGCTTCGTCTTGGGTTGGTTTCCGGCGTTTCCATGCCTGCTCACGGTGGACTTGGTAAAAATGATTAACGAAGGCCCCTTCTGAGCGCAAACCTTTGTTCACCAACAGACCGTAAGCTTTCGTTGAGGACCTCAACCCGCAGGCTGGCCATGGTTAACCCCAAACCGGATCAAGACGCCGCGCCTTCTTCAAATGGCGCCCCCACAGACGCCCATGACGACCGGCGCAAGCATCGCCGCGTCGATCTTCCGATAAAAGCGCGGTTCCTTACAGAAAAAGGCGTCGAATGCGCCGCGGAAGTGCTGAACATCTCCGCCGCCGGCGCCATGTTGCGCACGAAATTCCCGCCCTCTATCGGTCAAAGTCTTGTTCTTTATATCGACCGGATCGGCCGCGTCGAAGCGAAGGTCGTTCGCTCAAGCAACAACAGTTTCGCTGTGACCTATCCGAAGCGACGCGCAAAACAGGCTAAGATCGCTGACAACATCACCTCAGCAATTAATAATCGCCACGCCGGCGCCGACCGCCGCACGAATCCACGCATCCAGCAGGATGCGCCTGCAACTGTCCTTCTGGAGGACGGTCGCGAAGTGAAGTGTTCCATTATGGATATCTCCCTGACCGGAGCCTCGCTCGACATTTCCCCCCGGCCTCCGCTCGGAACCCATCTCATTTTGGGACGGATGGCCGCCAAAGTGGTCCGCCGCCACGATAAAGGCGTAGGTGTTGTCTTCACCGGGAGCGCCAAACGTATGGACGACGTTGTGGAGGAAACCACAACAATCGAGCCAATAGAGACTTTTGATGCAACTGGCGCGGGTTTTGCTCAGCGTTTCGGCAAGAAAGGCGTGCGCGCCGGAAACGAATGAGGAAAGCCGATGCTCACGGCTGAGAACTGGTGCATTAAAGTGCAGGAGAAGGTCTACGGACCTTACACCACCCAGCAAATGCGTAAATTCGCGCATGAAGGGCGGCTTGCGTCCTGGTCGCTTGTTTCGCCAGCTGGCGGACAGACCTGGCGCGAAGCAAAACGCGAAATGGTTTTCGCCAGCTTCTTCGGCAAAGAAACACCCATCATCGCCACCAAGGCGTCGCTGAAAACTTTTGGCAAACGCAATGATTGTGACGCCGTCATCAGCGAAGACGCGCCACATCCCGAAAAGAACGACGCCGTCCCGGCAAAAGCCGCCAAAGAAATCCGCGCCAAACGCGCCGACGCCGCGACGGAAACCGGCGACGCAAATTTCGTTGTTATTTTCGATGTGGTCAGCGCCGCGGCCAGCCGCGTTGAAGCGGCGATGATGTCGCTTGGCCCTGCGTTTCGGATCGCCGACAATGTCTGGCACGTCACCTGTGAGTTGACGGCTGTTGGCGTACGCAATGCGATCGCGCCCTATCTGCGCGGCAGCGAATCCATTTTCGTCGTTGACGCTTCCCGCGGCCGCAGTTCCTGGAGCAATTACGCGCCGGAGCCAAACGCAAAACTCGCCGCTGCGCATTTTCGCACGATGCAGCACTAATCCCCGCATCAAAACAGCAGCACATTAACGATTGCGAATTTTTTCTGACGCCCAAAAAAATTTTCGGCGCTGCGGCAAAAACACGTTATAGTGAAATTAGCGAGTGATTCGCGGAGCGCCCTTCAAAGCCCTTACAGGCGAAGGAGTACTAGGCGTCGGAATGCGGTGTAACAGCTTAACGAAGGCCCAATCTAGCGCAACTGGCGCAGGGTTTTCTTCGCGCTGCCACTTTCTTCATAAGCCTCATTCTACTTCGGCTTGCTCGCCCTTTTCACATCCATATTTGTCATCTGGAGGCGTAAATGGCCAAACGCACGGCGCGCCGCGCGGCGCGGCGCATGCAGGAGCATGTGCATTACGGTGAAGAGTCCAATGTCCGCCGGCTCTTTGATGAGCCGCAGTGGTCCCCAATGGACGAGAATAAATATGATCGCCAAAATCAAAATCGGGGTCCGAACCGAGGCGAAAGCGATCAGAAATACCGCAAGAACATCCGTGCACAGAATGATTCTCAACAAAAAATGCTGGACGCCATTGACGAGGATCCGCTCGTCTTCGCCTGCGGAGCCGCCGGGACCGGCAAGACCTATCTCGCCATCGCCAAGGCCGTCGAAGCGCTCGATTCAGGCGCAGTAAGACGCATCATCCTTTCAAGGCCCGCCGTCGAGGCTGGAGAAAGCCTGGGCTTTCTGCCCGGCGATATGGAAGAAAAACTCTCCCCTTATCTTCGCCCGCTTTATGACGCCTTATGCGACCGCATATCCTCCAAGCGACTTAAAGCTCTCATGGCCGAAGGCGTTATCGAGATCGCCCCGATCGCCTATATGCGCGGACGGACGCTCAACAACGCCTATATCGTCATCGACGAGGCGCAGAACTGCACCTATGGCCAGCTCAAAATGCTGCTCACGCGGCTTGGCTGGAACTCCTCCATGGTGGTGACCGGCGACCCGGCTCAGAGCGACCTCCTCCCCGGGATGTCGGGCCTCGCCGATGTTGTGGAAAAACTTGAGAATATCGACAATGTCAGCGCCATTCGCTTCACCCGGGAGGATGTGGTGCGACACCCCCTCGTCGCGGAGATGATTGACGCGCTCTAGGCGCGTGATTTCTGGGCGCGGCCGGGCTCCAGAGCCCGCCGCGTCAGCCATCCATTTTACTCCCGGCCGCCCCGTGCTAATGACGACGTTCTGCAAGGTACAGGACTGGATCCATGAGTAACGGCTACGGTTTCGGCGGCGAGGAAATCAAACAGGAATCAAGCTGGCGGTATCCGCTCGGCATTTTTCTGGCGACTCTCGTCCTGTGCGCGATCTTTCTCTATTACTATGTGGGCCCGAGCGTTGAGGATTTTTCCGGCAACACGCCGAGCCCGGCGATCACCGAAGAACCTGTGCGGGTTGAGATCGGCGGCATTGTTTTCGCGCCGGCGGCCAATTTCACCGTTTACCCCCGCGCCCGGCGCGGCGGCGCCCGTGACGAGGTTGTGCTCTACGCGTTGTGGCCAACCATGAACGGCTACACCCCCGCCCAGCGCAGGGAATTCATCGAAAACGCGCCGGACACGCGGCGGATCGACATCGTCGTTTCCAAACGCACTTCCTCCTTTACCGAGGCAGAGCGTTTCGACCGGCTCTATCTTCCCCAGACAGTCGATTCTCGCGGGACCAGAACGCCCTACCAGCTCACCAAATTTACCTTCAAGGACCAGCGCTCGAACGTGCCCACAAATGGCTACGCCGATACGGAGCTGTTTGTCGGCGCAGACGCCACAGGCAAGACGGCGTCCGTCTTCTGCTTCAAGGAAAAAGAAGAGATCACAAGCCCTGAATGCTGGCGCGAATATGAATATGGCGACACGATCGAGGTGAGTTATCGCTTCAAGCGCCCCTATCTGCCGGAATGGCGCGCCCTTGACGCAGCGGTGCAGGAGTTCGTTGCTGAGCTCGATCAGACGCGAGTATCCAGCGAATAATCAATAACGCTGGAACTGAGCGCTGAGCGCCACCATCAGGAACGGCGCTAGAAACAGCCCGATGCCGGCGACAATCGCGAAATAGGCGGCGGCGGAAACCCCTGCCTCCCATGCAAAAGCATAGGACGCTGCGACCATCGCCGCGGCGCCCGCCCCGAAAGCCACCGCAAAACGGCGCAACCCGTCGCACATGGCGTTCTGGGCGATGTCGCGAGCGTTGCGCCAGATGTCGCCTGCATTGCGCCAGCTTACGGTCAGTTGCGAAAACGCAATCGCGCTCAAAGTAAGCGCCGCGAAGCGCTCTGTCATGGGCGGCGCCGTCATCGCGAAAACGGCATAAACGTAACCGGCGAAAACCGTGCTGACGAAGAGCAACACAGTGATGAGAATGCTCGTACGCAGCGAAACAAAGGCAAATCCCGACGCTATGAGGATGAGCGTGAGAAAGACGCCAAAGCTTACCGAGTCCGCCAGCCCCACTTCAAAAAGAGCGACGACAACAAGGACGCCGGCGATCGCCGCCGCCGCCGAAGCGGTCGCCGCGGGAAGGCGCCGCCGAAACGGTCGCCAGCTGTCAGCGAATCGCTGACGGCGGCGATTTTCCTCAACCGCCGCCTGCTCGCTCGGCCGAATCAAGGCGAGCGCGGCGGTTGCGAAAACAAGCGCTGAGGCTGAGGCGAGCAAGACTTCCGCGCCCGCGCCTAAAAGGTCGCGCCAGCCGATCATCCCGTAATTGGTCTTGAATGTGACCACCACCATCCAGGCAGCCGCGGCGAGCACGCTAAACGCAGCCGGCGCAATCGCCATATGTCCCGCCGAGGCCGCCGCTGTTTGCGGCGTCAGCCCGCGCGCGAAATGGCGGGCGTAATCCGCGCCGACCCCCGCCCCGACACAAACGCCAGCGGTCATGGCGATAGCGGAGGCGGCGGCGCTGAACGGGGAGGATAAAAGATTATCGAGCGCCAGATAGCCGATCCCGCCCGCAACGCCGGTCGCCGCGGCTATGGGTCCGACACCGCCGAGCCGCAAGGTGCTGCGTGTCAACGGCGCCAGGGCGGCGAAAAAAGCGAAGAGCCCCACAGCCGAGCCCACAGCCGCCTTGGGCGCCGCAAAGGGGAGCGGCGCGCTCAAAGCGCCGAAAACTGCGGACAGCAAAAATCCGCACAAAACGACCATCAGCCCAAGGAAAAACACCCGCAGCACAGGCCGCTGCGGCGTCAGCGCCGCCAGCGCCATCGGCGCGCAGACGACAAGCCCCGCCGCAGTCAAGAAATTCAGGATCAGCTTGCTGCTTAAGACGCCCGGATGGCTGCGCGCGCCGAGAACGCACAAAACGGCGAGAGCAAGCGCCATCACGCCCGACGCAAGCAAGGGACGTTCAGCCGACAGCCTTCCGACAAACCCCGTTGGCGCCCCGGGCAAAGGTCACCTCTTAGCTGGCTGGCCGTTCTGGCAGGTCGATTTCGAGGATCGCCATATTGAAGTCATAGGAAACGTCGCCGTCCTCATCGTCGCGGAAAATGACGCCAATGAATTCATCGCCTAAATAGACCTCAGCCGAATCGTCCTTGTTGGGCCGCTCACGCACAGTCAGGTTCGGCACGCTGAACTTGGTGCGCAAATACTCCTGCAGGCGGGCGACTTCGATGGCATCCATAACTCTCTCGTCCTTTACTTTGGCCCGTCTTAACCCTATCCGCAGCGGGCGCCAACCGCCTCGGGGGGCGCTAACGCACAGAATATGGAGCACAATCATGCACATAATTCGCAGCCTCCCCTTCGCCGCGCTGGCGTTCCTCGCCGCATGCGGCCAGCAGGAGACGACAGCCGCATGCAACGGCGACGGAATCGTCGTCAGCAACGCCTGGGTCCGGGCGGCTGGCGAGGCCAGCCCGATGAGCGCCGCTTATGTAGAGATTTGCAATGGCGGCGACGCGGCCGACCGGCTGGTCGCTGCGCGCTTTAACGGCGCTGACGCTGCGGAAATTCACATGACCCGGATGAGCGAAGACGGCGTTGCGAGCATGGCGCCGGCGGAGAGCGGTCTCGCCTTGCCGGCTCACGAGATGACAGCGCTCGCCCCCGGCGGCGCACATATCATGCTGATCGGCCTCAATGCGCCAATCGAAGAGGGCGAAGAAGCGGCGATTACGCTCGAATTTGAAAACGCTGAGCCCGTCACCCTCATGTTCGAGGCGCGTTCGCGTATCGACGCCGCCGGCCACGAGGGTCACTAAAAGAGGCGCCAGCCGCTGGCGTCTCTCGCTATTCCATACGGTTGCGATCGCGGAAAGTGACAATCTGCAATTTATCTTCACCTACATGGTCGCGGATCGTGGCGTCGAGATCGGCAATGTAAAACCGGCTCCACTCGTTGGATTCGACAACCCGGAACATCATTGATGTGGCGCCGCGCAGGATCGCCGCAGTGAGCGTGAGATAGACCAACGCAGCAGCGCCCATGACGCCAAGCGACTGCAGCGAGGCGCCCTCAAGCGCCATTAAGGCGCCCAGCGCACCAAACGCAACGACTGTGAACACCGTTCCCCCAACCCAGTAAAGGGTCGTGTTCCTACGCATCTGGTAAAATTTATTGCGCAGCACCAGCTCACACAGGAAAAGCCGCATGGCGAACCAGTGATAGGCGAGCGTCCACGAGCCTGCTTCATCCTTAAGCTCTTCCCGCTGGCCCATGCGTTTGTCGCGCTCCACATTCAGGGCGCGACGCTTGGCGACCTGAAAGTTATTGTTGATGCGCGCGAATTTCGACGTGATGTAATTGTCGAGGTTTAACAGATTACGTTGCTGGACGACTTTGTAGGGCCAGGAATAAACCAGAAACGCGACGACAAGCCCCGCAAAGGCGGCGAGCGCGAACCAGACAGAGGCGTTGCTCGCCGGTTTGAAAAGCGCTGCGAATGGCGCAGGCGCGCCCGACCGCTGCAGCATGTAAGCAGCGCCAAAAAACAGCGCGAACATCAAGGTCGGCCAATAAAGCAGCATGCTGCGCGTATTGTCGTTCAATGTCTTGCGAAACAGGGTCGTCACCTCAAGAAACCGTTTGTCGATACTGTTCCTGTCAAAACCGAGCGCCGCGTTCAGATAATCCTGCTCCACCTCCTCATAGAAAAAATCGCCGCGGGCGAAGATTGGAAAACCAAAGCGATAGAACGACTTCGCATCGTTTGCATAGCCAGCCGCCTGTTCCAGCGTCAGTTCCGATGCAGCCTTCTCCGTCAACCTCGGACGCGGCAATTGTTTGAACAGCGCCGCCTCGATGCCCGATGGCGGCTCTTCAAGATATTCCTCCTCTAAAAGATCACCCCCGGCGGCGCTCGCGATGATCGCGCTTCCGGCATTGGCCGTCGTACGGCCGGCCGCCCGCGTATCTTTTATCCCTCTTTTGAGTAATTTCCCCACCGCCCGAAACGGCATAATCAGTATGTTGATGATGCGCCCAAACATTTCCGTCCCTCCTCTCTCTTTTTCTTTCAAAAGGTGGGAACTGATTGCGCTTTCTTCAATCGGAAAAAGACGTCGCAACAAATGTTTCACAAATGAATGCAAACGGAGTGAACGAAGAATACAATGTTCACGCGGAGTATCTTTTTCGTTTCCCGCAGTGGCGAAATAGATTGCGCAAAAGGCCAACAAAGATGATAATCACTTCATGAAATCACAGTTGTTTTGCGCCACTCTCATGGCGGCGTCGTCCTTTTACGTTTCAACGCCTGCAGCCGCGCAGAAACAAGCCTGCTTCAGTGAAACAATCATTACGACCGCCGATGTGACGACATCGTACGGATCAGCCTATCGCGTCGAAACGTATTACCGCACGCCTTCCGAAGCGGCCGCGCGTTTTGTCACAGAAACACCGGCGCTGATGGCTGTTGAGGGCCCTTTCGTCTGGACCCAGACAAGTGGTGGCGCCGCGCTGGGCGGAGAGGATGAACGACGTTTTATCCTTGGTCACCAATTCCACGCCCTTGCGTTTCGTTTCGACGACATCATGACGGACATTGCGGACAGAGATGACATTCCCTTTCAAGGCGCGCTTCATGCCGGCCGCAAGGGCGCCTATCCGCAAGGCGGCGCCGCGGCGATTATTCTCGATGACGATGACAGGCCTATCGGCCTGATCCTGAGTCTGCCCGAAGAAACGCCGATCAAGGTCGCCTATAGCGACTGGCGTGAAACCGCCTCAGGACGTGCAGCGCCTTATGCCGCGACGATCACGCATAAGGACAATACTTATTCATATCGTTATGATGAGATTTCATTCAGCAACGGCGGCCCCAAGGCGTTTCAGACCCGCTATCCGGCGCCGCCGATTGAAGCTGTCGCCGAGTTTCGCGCGGACGCAGACGAATGCGCCGCTGCAAATAACCAATAGCCGCCCCCTCGGCCCTTTCCCTTGCGCCATGGCGAGGCTAAAAGCCGCCCGCCATGCTGCATGTGAACGACCTTACTTACAGTATCGAAGGCCGCGTCCTGTTCGATCAGGCGACGGCGGCGATTTCGGATGGCTGGAAAGTGGGTTTTGTCGGCGCCAACGGCTCAGGCAAATCAACCCTTTTCCGGATCATCAAAGGCGAGCTTTATACAGGCGGCGATGAAATCTCGATCCGCAAGAACCGGCGGATGGGCTCGGTCGAGCAGGAAGCCCCCTCCTCCGGCATATCTCTGATCGAAACGGTGTTGGAGCAGGACAAGGAGCGCGCGGCGCTGATCGCGGAAGCGGAAACCGCTGCCGATCCGCACCGCATCGCCGAGATCCAGACCCGCCTCGCTGATATTGACGCTCATTCGGCGGAAGCGCGCGCGGGCGCGATTCTATCGGGGCTTGGTTTTCCGGCTGAAGATCAAAAACGCGCCTGTTCTGAATTCTCCGGCGGCTGGCGCATGCGCGTGGCGCTGGCGGGTGTTCTATTTTCCGCGCCTGACCTTCTCCTCCTCGACGAACCGACCAACTATCTCGACCTTGAAGGCACGATCTGGCTTGAAACCTATCTGCGGCGTTACCCCTATACGACGGTGATCATCTCTCATGACCGGTCGCTGCTCAATAACGCCGTAACGCACATCATGGCGCTCGAAGGCGGAAAGCTTTCCGTTCATACAGGCGGATTTGACAGTTATGAGCGCAAGCGCGCTGAAGCGCGCGCCCAGGCCGCGTCATTCAAAGCGCGACAGGAAGCCCGCCGCCGCCACATGCAAGCCTTTGTGGACCGTTTCCGCGCAAAGGCGTCGAAAGCGAAGCAGGCGCAAAGCCGGGTCAAAATGCTCGAACGGCTGGAACAGGTCGCGGAGCCCATTTCCGAACGCACGGTCCCCTTTCACTTTCCCAATCCGAAGCCCATGGCGCCGCCCATTATCCGGGTCGTCGATGGCGATCTTGGCTACGAGGAAGGAAAGCCGATCCTGAAAAAGGTCAATCTGCGTCTCGACCACGATGATCGCATCGCCATCCTCGGGCCCAATGGCGAAGGCAAGTCGACTCTGGTGAAAGCCATGTCCGGCCGGCTGCCGCCACTCGCCGGCAATATCTTCAAGCACAAAAAACTTCAGATCGCCTATTTCGCCCAGCACCAACTCGACGAGTTGAAGCCTAAGCAATCAGCATACGACCATGTGCGTGCGCTGATCCCCGACGCCACCGAAGCGGAAACCCGCTCCAAAACGGCGCAGCTTGGTTTCGGCCCGGAAAAAGCCGATACGAAAGTCGAGAAATTATCGGGCGGTGAAAAAGCGCGTTTGCTGCTTGGCCTCATCACCTTTCATGGCGCCCATCTCCTGATCCTTGATGAACCGACGAACCATCTCGATATGGGTGCGCGCGAAGCGCTCGTCGAAGCGCTCAACGATTTCCACGGTGCGGTCCTTCTCATCACCCATGACGCCCACCTCGCTTCCGCCGTCGCGGATCGTTTATGGCTGGTGAATAAAGGCCAGGCGTCGCCCTTTGACGGCGACCTTTCAGACTATCGCGAGCTTGTCCTCGCCGCGAACAAGACAGCCCCAAAAGAAAATACAGGCCCGCCAGCGGTCAACGAGAAAGAAATTGCGCGCAAAAGCGCAGCCGAGGCTCGGCGCGCCCTGCAACCCCTTAAAAAATCCGCTGAAGACGCCGAGGCGCGCCTCGACAAGCTCAACGACACGCTCAGCCGGCTGGACGAGGCGCTCGCTGAGCCCGAGCTTTATGAGAAAAACCTCGAGCGCGCGACAAAGTTGCAGAAGGAACGCGCGGCCCTCGTCTCCGCCATCGACCGGACGGAGGCGGACTGGCTTGCTGCTCTTGAAGCTTACGAAGAGGCGAAGGCCGACGCGTAACTGAGATTTGCGAAACTGGACGGGACTTGCCATGTTGGCGCCGCGAGAAGGGGACGAGAGATGAAAAAAGCCGCCGATTGCGAAACGATGGAAGACGTCCGCGCAGAGATCGACCGGGTCGATCAGGCGTTGGTCGATCTTCTTTCTGAACGCTGGACCTATGTGGACAAGGCCTGGGTGTTCAAGCGCTCAGCGGCCGAGGCGTCGGTCCCCTGGCGCAATCGCGATGTCATCGAAAAAGTAAAGGCGCGCGCGGAGGTCGCCGGCATGCCGCCGGAAATGGCCGAAGCCCTGTGGCGGCTCATTATCGGCTGGGGCATCCAGTATGAAGAGGAACGCCTGAAAGAGCGTTGAATCCGAACGGCCGAAGAGCAAGCTGACAAGACGTCCGGGCCTTGGGGAACATCTGGGCGCAGACGGCAAGCTCCGGGCGCCCGCCAGCACGCATCGCCTGCTTGGCTGGAAATGAGGGGCCCGCCTCGTCTGCTAAACAGGCTTCTTTCGGGGCGGCTGATCGATTAGCGTCGCATTATGACGACTCCGCCCCCCTCGGCTGACATCAACCCCGCCATCGGCGCCATGTTGAAAAGCGCGCGCGACTGGTTGTTGACGGAACATGCGTTGTTTCAGACGCTTGACTTGAAACCACTGCTGATTGGCCGCAACAAGGCGACTTTCTCGGTTTTTCTGCCTGATGATTTTTGCGACGCCAGAGGAAAAGTGCATGGCGCCCTTCTGACGCTGATAATGGATTCGATTTTCGGCCTCGCCGCCTTCACCGCCCTGGATGAATTGAAGCCTGTCGCCACGATAAACCTTCGCAGCGACTATCTTGGTGATATTGATCCAGGCGGTCGGGTTATCTGCGCCGCCGAATGCACCGAGCTGCGCGGCGATATAGCCCATGTGGCTGGCCAATTGACCGACGCGGCGACGAACCGGCCAATCGCGACCGGCGCAGGCGCCTTTATTATCGGCGCGCGCAGCCCGGGGCGGGAGTCCCGTCTGTGAGCGAGCTTGACCTGATCGAACGCTACGCGGCGGCGGCGCCGATTGCGAGATGGCTCGGATTTTCCGCGGCGGTGTCGGAGGGCGACACCCTTTTCACCCTCGCCTTTGATGAGCGCCATATCGGCAACAAGCTGATCCGCGCGCTCCATGGCGGGGCGATTGCCGCATTCCTGGAATTTTCCGCCCAGGCGACGCTTTACGCCCGACTTGGCGGCGAGCGCGACATCACAACAATCAATAGCGACACAGATTATCTGCGGTCAGCCAAAGCGCAGGATATGAAAGCACGCGTAAACATTCTTCGCCTCGGCCGCCGCCTCGCCTTTATTGAGGCGAAAGGCTGGCAGAAAGATGAAACCGCGCCGGTCGCGGTCGCCCGCTTCCGCTTCCGGCTAGGAGACACGGAAAAATAATTTCCATGCGGCCTTTTCCGCCACTGGCGGAATGGCGATAGCGCCCCATATGCCGTAATCAGTCTTTTCCGGGCTTTGTTTCATGTTCTGGCTCTTAATCTCTGCCGGCCTTTTACTTTTGACCATTGGCGCCGAGGCGCTGGTCCGCGGCGCAACATCCATTGCAAAGCGGCTTGGCCTTTCCGACCTTTTGATTGGCGTTACGCTCGTCGGCTTTGGCACTTCCTCGCCCGAACTGGTCTCGAGCCTCGGCGCCGCATTCGCCGGATCGCCTGGCGTCGCGATCGGCAACGTCGTCGGATCCAACATCGCCAATATTCTCTTGATCCTGGGGACGGCGGCGGTCATCGCCCCTATTGCCGTGGATGCACGAGGGTTTCGCCGCGACGGGCCTGTTCTGGCTCTAGCAACATTCGTCGCCATTGGCGTGTCAATGACTGGTGAGTATGGGCGCATCGCTGGCGGAGTTTTCATTGCTGCGCTCGCAATTTATCTCGCATGGGCTTATGTGACCGAAAAGCGCGCAGCCGAGATGCACCTTCTGGACATTCCCCGCGAAGCGCCGGGTCCTATGCTGCCATCAGTCTGCTTCGCATTTGGGGGGCTCACCCTTCTCGTTATTGGCGCGAAGCTTCTCATCACTGGAGCAATCGGCGTCGCGACGGCGCTCAATGTTTCCGAAACACTGATCGGGCTGACCATTGTCGCCATCGGCACATCTTTGCCGGAACTGATAACTTCCGTTGTCGCGAGCCTCCGCGGCAAGAGCGACCTCGCTTTCGGCAATGTTGTCGGTTCGAACATCTACAACATACTGGGTATTCTTGGCGCGACAGCGCTCATTCATCCGGTCGCTGCACCACTCGCTATTATTCGCCTTGACAACTGGATCATGGCGGCAGCGACGGCGGCGCTTATTTTCTTCTCCCTGTCCAGAAGCAGGATTGGACGCACAGAAGGGATGCTGCTGCTTATCGGGTACATCGCATATATCGGTTTTCTGGCTATAAAAGCCTAAGCGGCGCAGGCCGCACAGCGCGTGGCGGTAAGATCCACTTGAAGGCGTTTGGGTGCGATAGCCTCGCCGCATTCGGCGCAATAACCGTATTCGCCCTCATCGATGCGGCTTAGCGCCGCCTCGATCTTGCGCAGTTCGTTCACACGCCGTGCGTCTTGCGCTTTCGCCATGGCTTGCTGTTGCAGCGCATCCTGACGCGACAGCCGGCCGACGGATTGCTGATCCAACTCGACTGGTTTGCGCGAATCTTTCGCCGCGTCGGACAGGGCCCGCAGTTCAATGCGCCGCGCCTCCAGTAGAGCCCGGAAATGATCGACATCAATGTCGCTCAACGGCCACGCCTTTCCCTAATTCTGCTTTTCCCAGCGGCCTTCCGGCGACTGCTTCCAGTAAGCGACATCGTGGCCAGCGGACTTCGCTTCTTTCCAGAAGGCGCGGGCGGCGCCGAGCGCATCCTCATCGCGCCCGTCGAATATCGTCACGCAACGCGAAAAAGCGCCTACGGCGTTTGCTTCGGCCGACGCATTGTCCGTCAAAAAGAGGATATCAGGTTTGTTCGGGGCGTCCTCACCATCGGTCAGCCAGACTGGTTGAGCCTCGCCATCGCCCGCCGCCGCATGCGGCAGAAACGACTCCTCGCGATAGGTCCAAAGAAAGGTGTCCAGCGCCTCAACACGCTCACGTGAGGACGCGCGCACTACCGCGCGCCAGCCTCGTTCCAGGGTTTTCTCCAGGAGCCCGGGAAGCACGTCTTCAAGGCGGCCGCGTTCCAGGTGGTAAAACATGACTTCGGTCATTTCACGGTCTCACCAAGTACGGTATCGAATCCGTCAATGCTTTGCACATTTTTAGTGCGCCAGCCTTCTGCCAACGCTTCCTGCCCTTTCGCTTCAGCATAACGCCTTAGCACTGGCCGTTGCCGGACAAGCTCCATCTCAGGCACCGCAAAACCGCAGCTTGTCTGTACGCTCTCAACGTCAATGAAAATAATCTGCCGCGCGCCGGGAATATCAGGGAAGAGCGCCTTGCTTTCCTCGAACGCCGGCGACCCATAGACCGCGCATGAACCACGGCCATACAAACGAAGGATGAGTGGTTTCTTGTCAAAACTATTGAACATGACGGTGATGCGACCATCACGTTTCAGATGCGCATCTGTTTCATTGCCGCTTCCCGACAAATTCAGGAATGCGCAGCGATTTTGATTGATAACCCGGAAAGTATCGTCGCCTTTGGGTGAAAGATTGATGCGCCCGTCTGCGGCAGCCGTCGCCACGAAAAACATCGGCTGGCGACTGATGAAATCAATATGTTCTTCATTTAGCGCCCCGAAAAATTCCGCCATAGCGTTGCTCCTATAGCGCCGCCCGGAGCGCCTCTATACG
>JAUIEG010000565.1 GCA_030428745.1 Alphaproteobacteria bacterium | reverse complement strand
CCCTTTTTCCGCTGAGCGTCGAAATCGCGCATGACGCGCAGGCCGATCGGAAACAGCAGCACCAGCGCCAGCAAGTTGACCAACGCAAGCAGGCCCATGGCGGCGTCGGCGAACCCGAAAGCGGCGCTTAAATCCAGATTGGAGCCCACCAGCACAAAGCCCAGCGTCGCGACGCGGAAGAGCGTAAAAACGATTTTGTTTTCATGCGTGAAGAAATCGAGCGCGTTCTCGCCCAGAAAATAATTATACATGATTGAGGAGAAAACGAAGAGGAAGAGCGCCGTCGCCACGAACTCATCCGCCCAGCCGCCGACATGAGCGGCCAACGCCGTTTGGGTCAGAATGACCCCGTCTATATCAGGATCAGAGAGATCGACGCCTGACAGAATAATAATCGACGCCGTGCAGGTGCAGATGATCAGTGTATCGATAAAGACCGAGAACGCCTGAACGATGCCCTGTTGGCCGGGATGCGCCACATAGGCGACCGCCGCCACATTGGGCGCCGAGCCAAGCCCGGCTTCATTTGAAAACAGTCCGCGACGTATTCCTTGCATCAACGCCGCGCCAATGCCGCCCGCGACCGCTTCGTTCAAACCAAAGGCGCTTTCTACGATCAGGCCGAGCGCGCCCGGCACGTCAGTGATGCGCGTCGCCAGAATAAAGAGAACGAGGCCGATATAGCTGAGCGCCATTACCGGCACGACGATTTCAACCACGCGGGTGATGCGGCGCACGCCGCCGAAAATCACGAGCCCCACCAGCGCCGCAAGCACAACGCCAATGATCCGCGGATCGAGCCCAAAAGCGCCGCTCACCGATGTCGACACGGCGTAGCTTTGCAGCACGTTGAAGGCGAAACCGAATGCAACAAGCAACAAAATCGAATAGACGCCCGCGAGAATGGGCGCAAGCGCCCCGAGACGCTTCTTTAATCCGTGCTCGATGTAAAAGGCCGGTCCGCCGCGAAAATCACCGGACGGCTCTCGCCGCTTGAAAAGTTGCGCGAGAGAACATTCAAAAAAACTCGTCGCCATCCCGACGAGGCCCACAAGCCACATCCAGAAAACAGCGCCGGGTCCGCCGAGCGTGATCGCAACCGCAACGCCGGCGATATTGCCGGCGCCGACGCGCCCTGCAACGGATAGCGCCAAAGCCTGAAATGAAGATGGATGGTCGGGATTGTGCTTCAGCGCCTCGCCGAAGATTGCGAACATGCTTCCGAAATGGCGGAATTGCACGAAACGCGAGCGAAAAGTGAACCACAATCCGACGGGGATCAGGACGAAGAGTAAAATCTTGCCCCAAAGCAAAGCATTGAGCGCTGCGATCATTGATCTCGCTAGGTTTGTCTTCAGCGATGGACGAGAACGACAAACCTAACGGACACGTCCGCAAATGTCGAATTTGGGAGAAAGCCTAGTCTTTTTTAACGAAAGTCACGGCGAAAAGCGGTTCGCCGTCAAAAAGATCCTTGGGCGATTCCATCCCCTCGATCACCTTGAAGGTGCGCGGCGTGATGGAGCCTTCCATCCGGTAGCCCTTCTCCGCCATCTTGCCACGGTGAAACTCAAGCGCGGCCGCCGTGAATTCGCGGGCGATGATGGTGATGCGTTCAGGATCGTTAGACATGCCAGACCTATTTTTATGCGCAGAATGCGGTTTCGTTGCGGCGCAACCTAGAAGCGCGGCGAAGCCTTGTCCACTCCGTCGAGAGCCTGCCGCGCATACCGCTCCCGCGCGTTTACCTTTTGCCATGTAAGTCGCAGTATGATGGCGAGCGGGTGGGGGCGACAGCACAGGCGACGCCGGGTATGTTATTGTTTCATCGCGCTTTTTTCTTTTTTTTGGCGGCCGGACTGAGCCTCAGCCTCGCGGCTTGCGGCGGCGGGGGCGGCGGCGCAGCCCCAACGCCCATGGCGCAAACGCCAGCGCCCCCACCCCCGCCGACAGTGAACTACGACACCGCCGAATATCGCAATCAGCCGGCGCTTGATCAGATCGGCGCTATTTCGGCCTATGAGAGAGGCGCGCAAGGAGACGGCGTCATCGTCTCCGTCATCGACACGGGGATCGACGAGGATCATCCGGAATTCTCAGGCCGCATTCACCCGCAAAGCGCCGATCTTTTAATTGCCGGCGTCGTGCCCCCGGGCGATGTGCGCGCAGGCGGCCCTGACCTCAATGACTATGACGACCACGGAACACCCGTCGCCAGCATCATCGGCGCAGCGCGCAACGGAACCGGCATTCACGGCGTTGCGCCGGAAACGACTCTGCTCATCTATCGCGTTGACGATGACAGTATGGATGAAGAATCCCTGCTCGGAAACGCCATCGGCGAAGCGGTCATACGCTCAGGCAATCTCGGCGCGGGCGTCGTTAACATGTCCTTTGGCACTGACGAGCCGCTTGCCCGTCCGCAATTTGCAAACGACTTCACCTATCTGAAAAGCAAAGACGTCGTCACCGTGATCGCCGCCGGCAATGACAGCGACGCCGATCCGGATCAGTCTGCGCTCGGCGCGCTCGACGTTGCAGGCGACTCAGCAGTGATCATCGCCGGTTCCGTCGACTCCTTGAATATCATCTCGGCTTTTTC
>JAUIEG010000564.1 GCA_030428745.1 Alphaproteobacteria bacterium | reverse complement strand
GAATGGCGGCCCGACGCATCTTCCGCCGCACGGGATTTTTCGGCCGCTTCGCGTTGCGCGTCGTTCAGGGTGTAAATCGCAGTGCGGTATTGATCGCCGACATCCGGGCCCTGACGATTGACTTGTGTCGGGTCGTGGCTCGCCCAGAAAATCTCGAGCAGCTTGTCATAGGAAACGACCGCCGGGTCGAACTCGATCTTCACCGCTTCGGCATGGCCGGTGGTCTTGGCGCAGACCTCCCGGTAGGTGGGGTTTTCCGTCTGCCCGCCTGTATAGCCGACTTCCGTCGCGACGACGCCGTCGGTGTCGCGAAAGACCTGTTCAACGCCCCAGAAGCAGCCGGCGGCGAATACAGCGGTCTCGGTCATATTAAGTCTCCAGCCTGTTTCGAGAGATCATAAAGGGTTGAACCCGTAGACCGGCAAGTCCTTATCACGCTTTTGTGGTTGACCGCCGCATTTTCAAGCGAAGTGGACACCGGTTCGCGTGAAGAAAATGCGGCAGTACTTAAATGATCAGCGTTGTTTCCCCGTGGAAACAGCGCTGGTGATCCAATCCAGAAAGCTCGTGCTTGATCCGTCCGGCGAGACGGGCAGGGCGGCGACGCAGGGCTCCCCATAGGGATGGAGCGCGATAATCCGGTCCCGGGCGGCGTTCGCGGCGGCGCTCGTCGTCTTGACGATCAGCGGGGTTTCAAGCCCGATCTCGACCTTGCCTTCCCACTCATAAACCGAGCGCATCTCGGCGTGGATGTTGACGCAGGCGGCGAGCTTTTCCTCCACGAGGGCGCGGGCGATCCGCGCCGCCGTCTCGGCGTTGGGCGCAGTGACGTAAAGAAAAACGATTCCGGACATTCCGGGCCTCCCATTGCGGCTTTGGCGGCTCCGGCCTAAACCAGCTCTCAGCAATATGGAGCGCGCCGTTCCCGCGCGCCAGGATAGCATGCGCAAGCTCGATCATTCCCGCGCCCTCATTTTGTTTTCCGGCGGGCAGGATTCGTCGATTTCCCTCGCCTGGGCCCTCGACCGCTATAAATATGTGGAGACGGTGGGGTTCATTTACGGCCAGCGCCATTCGGTGGAGCTCGGCGCCCGGCTCGGCGTGCGCAAATCCATTGCCGACGCTTTTCCCAAATGGGCCGGAAAGCTGGGCGAAGACACGCTCGTCGATGCGCGGGGACTGAAAGACCTTGGCGAGACCGCCATGACCCATGAAACGGAAATCGTCCTTGGCAATGACGGCCTGCCGAACACCTTTGTACCCGGGCGTAATCTCGTGTTTTTGTCGCTTGCGGGCGGCCTGGCCTATCGCCGCAATCTCGGGGTTCTGGTCGCCGGTATGTGTGAGGCGGACTATTCGGGCTATCCCGACTGCCGAGCAAGCGCGCTGGCGGCCCAGCTTGAAGCGTTGCGTCTCGGCATGGACGGGAATTTCGAACTGGAAACGCCGCTGATGCATATCGACAAGGCGGAAAGCTGGCGCCTGGCGGAAAAACTCGGCGGCGAAGCGCTGGTCGATATCGTGAATGAGCATAGCCATACTTGTTATCGCGGCGTGCGCGGAAAGCGCCATGACTGGGGCTATGGCTGCGGAGACTGTCCCGCTTGTGAATTGCGCGCCAAAGGCTGGGCCGGATACCGCAATAAAGAGGCCCATTGACCGACGCCGCTCACAAAAACGCCGGACCGCTTTACGCGTTCTATTATGGCGGCCAGTTTGTCCTGCTCGGTTTTCAATTGCCGTTCTTTGCGGGCTGGCTTGCGCTCAAAGGCTTTGATCCGTCGGAAATCGGATGGATCACCGGCGCCGCATTAATTGCGCGGCTGTTGCTTGGTCCTTTCGTCGCCTATTGGGCCGATCACCAGAGTGACGAACGCCGTTCCTTGCGCATTATAACCTTTTTCTTTGCGCTTGGCGCCGCGGGTCTGATCTTCGCGCCGGGAAAGATTTTAATCGGCGCCGCAGCGGCGTTGATGATGTGGTGTTTCGGACTTTTGGTGCCGCTGACCGATACGGCGGTGTTGCGCGCCGACCGCAATGGCTGGCTTCATTACGGACAGACGCGCGCCGCGGGCTCGGTCTTTTTTCTGATGACCAATATTCTGGGCGGCGCCTTGCTGGCGCGTGCGGGCGTCATCGCCGTGGCGCCGGCCATGGCGATTGCGGCGGCGGTTGCGTTTTTGATGACCTTCGCCTTGCCCGCAGGCGCCGGCGGGCGGGGCGGGGCGAAGCCGGTTTCCTGGCGCGAGGCGCCGAAACTTGTTTCCAATCCGGCGTTCCTGATCGTGCTCGCCGCCGCCGGGCTCATTCAGGGCGCGCATGCGGTTTATTACGCCTTTTCATTCTTGCGCTGGGAACAGCTTGGCTATTCGACGCTGATTATAGGTTGCCTTTGGGCGACGGGCGTGATCGCGGAAATCTTTTTGCTGACGCGGGCCCGCGGACTCGCCAAACGCTTCGGCCCGGCGACATTGCTGGCCGTCGGCGGCGGCGCGGCGGCCTTTCGCTGGGTGGTGGTCGGGCTGGAGCCGCCTTTGCCGGTGCTTTTCGCCGTGCAGCTTCTTCATGCGCTTACCTTCGCCAGCGCTTATCTTGGTTCGATTGAGTTTCTGG
>JAUIEG010000563.1 GCA_030428745.1 Alphaproteobacteria bacterium | reverse complement strand
GATCACCGGCGACCCGACCCAAACCGACCTTCCGTCGGGCGAAGTGTCCGGGCTTGCCGATGCGCTCGGCATTCTCTCCGGCGTCAAAGGCGTCGCCGAAGTGCGCTTTGAGACATCTGATGTTGTGCGCCATCCGCTCGTGGCGCGCATCATCGCCGCCTATGACAAACGCGGCGCCCGCAAATGATCCCAAGACGATGATCGAGGCTGTGATCGAGGATCAAGGCTGGAGTGAAATCCTGCCGGAGGCTGCGGCGCTGGCCGGGGCATGCCAGACCCATGCGGCGTCGCTTGAGGCGGAAATCGGGCGTGAAATCGCCCTCCTGTTCTGTGATGACGCCGCCATGGCGGACCTCAATTCCCGGTTCCGGGGCAAGGACGGGCCGACCAATGTTCTGTCTTTTCCGTCCGGCGAAGCGGAGGGGTTTCTCGGCGACATCGCCCTGGCCCGCCAGACCTGCGCAGCGGAAGCTGCTGAGAAAGGGATTCCATTGCGCGATCACGCGGCCCATCTCATTATCCATGGCATGCTCCACCTGATCGGCTATGATCACGAGACGGAAAGCGAAGCGACGATGATGGAGCGGCGCGAGACGGAGATCCTGTCGGTCATGGGCATTGAAGATCCTTATGGCCCCAATGATGATGCATGAGCGGACGGACGAGATGAACGGCGAAGCCAATGACGACTGAAGACAGCAGCGACGAAAACGGATTTGGCGACAGTATTCTGGCGCGGCTGCGCGCCATGATTGGAAAGCCCGGCCGCGCTGATGACATCGCCGCCGCCATGGGAAATGGCGACGACAACGTCACGCGGGTGTTCAACCAGGCCCGCCGGGAAATGATTGAGCGGGTCATCGCTTTCGACGAAAAGAAAGTCTTCGATGTGATGGCGCCGCGCGCGGACATTTCCGCTGTGGATATCGACACGCCGTTACAGGAGTTGATCCGCCTGTTCTCCGAGGCTGGCCATTCGCGCATGCCTGTCTATCGCGGCGATCTCGACGATCCGGTGGGTATGGTCCACATCAAGGATGTGATCGGCCTCATCGCAGATGACGCCAAGCCCTTGCCGGCTTCGGGCCCGATCTTGAAGACGCTTCGCCGCGATGTTCTTTACGTCCCGCCCTCCATGCATGTCACTGACCTTCTCCTCAGGATGCAGGCGTCGCGAATCCACATGGCGCTTGTTATCGACGAATATGGCGGCACTGATGGGCTCGTCACGATTGAGGACCTCGTTGAAGAGATTGTCGGCGAAATCAATGATGAACATGACGACGAGGATGAGCTTGTCATCACCGCCCTTTCAAGCGGCGGCTGGGAGGTGGACGCCCGTGTTGAGCTGGCGGACTTCGAAGAAGAGACAGGACTACATCTCGATACGGAGGATGATGAGATCGACACGGTAGGCGGCTTTGCTGTTTCGCTGGCGGGCCGCGTGCCCCAGCGCGGGGAAGTCTTGTCTGCGCCCAACGGCTTTGATTTCGAAGTGACCGAGGGCGATGCGCGCAAAGTCCGCAAGTTACGCATTCGTCCGTCCGCCGTGAAAGCGCCCGGCAAGGCCGCGGAGTAGGCGTTTGCAAAGCGTCTTGTCTCGATTTTCAGGATTGTTGACGCGCGGCGCCGAGAGGGTTCGTTCGGCGTCGGGCTGGCGGCGCTGGCTCATCGCCTTTGCGGCGGGGCTTGCCTCTGCAACCGCGCTGGCGCCGCTTTACCTTCTGCCGATGATGGCGGTGGGCGTGACCGTGCTGGTCCTGCTGATCGACGGCGCCGCGTCGAAAGACAAGCCAAAGCGCAGCGCCTTTATCGCCGGATGGTTCTGGGGCTTCGGTTATTTTCTCGCCGGCGTTTACTGGATGGCCTTGTCGTTTTTCGTCCAGGCTGATCAGTTCGCCTGGATGGCGCCTTTCGCCGTCACCGGCATGCCCGCTTTCCTTGCGCTCTTTACTGGCGCTGCGGCGGCCTGTTGCGCCGCTTTTCCCAAAACCGGCTGGGCGCGCATTCTTTTCTTCACTGGCGTTTTCGCGCTCGTTGAATATGCGCGCGGCCACATCCTGACCGGGCTGCCGTGGAATTTGACCGGGCAGGTTTTCGCGGGCAGCGCTGTCGGGTCGCAGACGGCGGCCTGGTATGGCGCATACGGATTAAGTCTCGTCGCGATCTTCCTCGCCGCCGCCCCGGCGGCAGGTCTTGACGCGCGTGAAAACGGAAAACCGCTTTACGGCTTTTGGGTCATGCTTGGCGGCGCGGCGCTTTTATTTGCCGCCGGCGCTCTGCGCCTCGCCCTGCCGGAGCCGCAAGGCGACGCCCGCCAGCTTGTGCGGATTGTCCAGCCCAATATTCCCCAGCGGGAAAAAATCCAGTGGAGTTACTGGGCGAAAAATTTCGAGCGCCAGATGGAGCATTCCCGTGGGGCCGTGCCGCCGGATACGCAGCTTTTCATCATCTGGCCGGAAAATGGCGCGCCCCTGCTCAACGAATCACCGTCGGCGCTTGAGGTTCTGTCAGAAGACCTGCCTGAAAAATCAGTGCTGATCGCCGGCGCCGTGCGCCGCGAACAGACTGAAGATGGTCAGGAGCGCTGGTATAATTCCATTGCGGTTGTGGAGC
>JAUIEG010000562.1 GCA_030428745.1 Alphaproteobacteria bacterium | reverse complement strand
AAACGTGTCGCCGTCGTCGATTTCGATGTGCACCACGGCAATGGCACGGAAGCCGCCTTCTGGCATGACGAGCATGCTTTTTACGCCTCGTCCCATGAATGGCCGCAATATCCGGGCACGGGCAGGGCCACGGATCGCGGCGCCTTCGATAATATCGCCAACGCCCCCCTTGCCGGCGGGGAAGGCAGCCTCGCCTTCCGCCGGGCCTGGGGCGAGACCTTGTTGCCGGCGCTGTCCGATTTCGGGCCGGAACTGATCGTTATTTCCGCCGGTTTCGACGCCCACGCGGCGGATCCCCTGGGTGGGCTTCAGCTGACGGAGGAGGACTTCGCCTGGGCGACCCGCGAGATCGCCGCCGTCGCGAGGGATAAGGCGGGTGGGCGGCTGGTCTCCATTCTTGAGGGCGGCTATGATCTCAAGGCCCTGGCTGAAAGCGCCGCGGCCCATGTCAACGTCTTGATGGACCGATGAAAACCGCGCCATAAGGGTTGCGGGGCAAAGCAGTAACGCCATGACCGGCCGCATCATCACCGTACGCCATGGGCGTCCAAATCTGTCGCGCGACGTGACCATCACGGCGCGCGAATATGGCGAATGGTGGGCGCGTTACGACGAAAGCGGCCTCCATCCCGACGAGCGCCCGCCAGAGGGGCTGATCGCGCTCGCCCGCGGGGCGAAGACGATTCTTTCCTCGACCCTGCCGCGCGCCATTGAAACGGCGGCGCAGGCGACGGGCGGCGCAAGGGAGGTGCCGGCCGACCCCATGTTTGTCGAGGCGCCGTTGCCGCCCCCGCCATGGCCCGACTTTATCAGCCTCAGACCCGGCCAGTGGGGCGTCGTTTCGCGCATCCTGTGGAGTCTCGGTTACGCGCCGCCGGGCGTTGAGCATCAGCGCGAGACATGGGGCCGCGTCGCCGAAATCGCCACGCGTCTCGGAGACCATGCCGCGAAGGGCGACGTCCTTCTGTGCGCCCATGGCTATCTCAACTGGATGATCGACAAGCGCCTTCGCCGTGAGGGCTGGGTCCGCGTCGAACGTGACGGCGGCAATCACTACTGGTCATGGCGCATCTATGAACCGGCGGGTGAAAAGCGCGCGGTGGGCGCGGAAGTCGCGGCGGAGTAGGCCGTTGCGGCGCGAATGACACGCCGGAACCTCCCCCTTAGGGCCGCTTGTTTTTGGCGGCGGAATTTTCAGCATCTCGTGAGCATATGAAAACCATCCATTCCTTTTACGCGCAGTTCCCCGCCATTGCAGACTATGCGGCGCTGCTCACAGCGATGACGGCGCTTCTCGGCGTCGCGCTTATCGCTTTCGTTGCAAACGTCATCATGCGCAGCGTCATCGTTGTTTCGATCCGGCGCTTGCTTGCGCGTACCAAGTCTGAGCGGGACGATATTCTTATCCGCCGCCGCGTCTTTGAGCGCTTGTCGCAACTCGCGCCTGCATTCGTCATCTACGCCTTGGCGCCGCTTGCGCTTGCAGATTATCCGGCGCCAGCCGCCTTCGCCGTCAAGCTCAGCCTTGTTTATATGATTATTGTCGGCGTTCTCTTCGTTGACGGCCTGATCAATGCCGGGCTTGAGGTCTATAGGACGTTCCGGGTTTCGCGGGATTTTCCCATCACCAGCTTTGCGCAGGTTGCGAAACTCGTCCTCTATTTTCTGGGGTTCATCACAACGCTGTCGGTCCTGCTTGGTGAATCGCCGATGACCTTCATCGCCGGGCTTGGCGCGCTGGCGGCGGTCTTGATGTTCGTATTCAAGGACCTCATCCTGGGGCTTGTCGCCGGCATCCAGCTTTCCGCCAACCGCATGGTCGCCGTCGGGGACTGGATCGAAATTCCAAAATTCGGGGTCGACGGCGACGTCATCGAGATTGCGCTGACCACCGTCAAAATCCGCAATTTTGACAAGACCATTACAACCGTGCCGACGCAGGCGCTGATCAATGAAAGCTTCAAAAACTGGCGCGGCATGCAGGAAACCGGCGGCCGCCGCATCAAACGCTCCGTCTATGTGGATGTTTCCTCGGTCCGGTTCTGCGATGAGGAAATGCTGGCGCGTTATGCGAAGATCCAGCATATCGCCGGCTATCTGGAGGAAAAGCGCCGCGAGATCGCCGACTATAATGATCAGGCGAAGGTCGACCGCTCAACGCTCGTCAATGGGCGACACCTGACCAATATCGGCACTTTTCGCGCCTATATCGAAGCCTATCTGCGCAACCATCCGAAGATTTCGTCAAACCTGACCTTGCTGGTGCGCCAGCTTCAGCCGACCGTCCATGGCTTGCCGATTGAACTTTACGTCTTCACCAACGACACCAACTGGATCAACTATGAAGGCATCCAGGCGGATATCTTTGACCACATTCTCGCCGCCGCGCCGGAATTCGACTTGCGCATCTTCCAGGAGCCGACCGGCGCAGACCTGAAGGCGCTGGGCGTGAAGGGCGGCGACCGGGCGTAGTCGCCCGGCCGCTTAGCCCCGTTAGAGGTCTTCAATCGCTGTATGCTGGATTGAAGGCCACTTTGCTTCGGCCTTTGCAAGGGTGCGTTTTGAGTCTTTTTTGTATTTTGCGAAGATCTCTGCATTGACGAAGAGATAAAGCTTGCCGTCG
>JAUIEG010000561.1 GCA_030428745.1 Alphaproteobacteria bacterium | reverse complement strand
TGGCGGAGAGATGGCGCTGCGCGCAAACCCGATTTCCCGAACCTCGGCGATCACTTGGGCGCCGCTGTTTCCGACAGAGCTGGCGACGAGATTGTTCAGATCGGCGAAGAATATTTTCTCGTTGAACGGCTTGTCGATCACCTCATTGGTGAAGCGGCGGTCAATCACCATTTCGATCGGCGCGCGGCCATATTGATCGGCGACGTCGTTCAAACTTTCGCCGGCGCTCACGGCCTCGCGAATGGCGGCGACTGTTTTTTCAATCCGCTCGCGGCGTTCAGCGGCGCGCCAGCGCTCTTCAACTTCTGACTCTACATAGTCATAGGGTTTCAAAGCCGGAGGCGTGATTTCGCGGAGCGACACAAAGAAATAACCATCCTCAGTTGCAAGCCGCAGCGCCTCGCTTTGTTCGCCTTCGTCGAGCTGGAAGGCTTCGGCAATCGCTTCACCCGGCACCTTGTCGATAATGGCGCCGCCCGGCGCGAAACTGACACGGTCGATGGGGCCGAAGGTTTCTACCGTGAAACCAGCCACCTCCGCCGCCTCGGAAAGTTCGGCGCCGGTGTCGCGTTCTTCCTCGATCTCGTCGATGGCGTCCTGCATGCGCCGGCGCACATCATTGTCGAGATAAGAGGCTTCCATCTCGGCGCGCACGTCTTCGAAGGAGCGTTGCTCGCCCGGGGTAATGCTGGCGACCTGGGCCACGGTCCAGCCGAACAGGCTGCGGACAGGCCCGACAACTGCGCCTTGTTCAACGCTATCTGCAAAAGCCGCAGCGCCAACGGCCGGATCGACAATCTGGCTTTGAGTGGCGTCGGCGAAGGTCACGGCGTCGAGCGTCATTCCGCGCGCCAGAGCGAGACTTTCAAAGGTCGCGCCCTGCGCCAGATCGGCGATGGCGGCCTCGGCTTCCGCTTCGGTTTCATAGGTGATCTGGTAGAGCGTGCGCGTTTCCGGCGTTGAATAGAGCCGGTCCTTGCCTGCCTCGTAAAGACGGCGCATTTCTTCTTCGGGCGCGTCAAGCCCTTCGCGGAAATCTTCGGAACGCAAGATCAGGAGATCGAAGGTCCTGTATTCCGGCGCCGTGAAGGCCTCTTTATTTTCGTCGTAATAAGCCTGCAGATCTTCCGGCGTCGGTTCAGCGGCTTCACCGGCCATTTCGTCTGTCACGGTGAGATAAGCGACGCGGCGGCGTTCAGTTTCACGCAGGATCATCGCATCCATAAAACTATTCGGCGCGGATGCGTTCGACACGAGCGCTTCCACCAGCTGGGCGCGGCGCAGATCGTCATGCATCATCGATTCGAACTGTTGCACCGTCAGGCCGTTGCTGATCAGAATATTTTCCAGCGTGGTGCGGTCGAATTCGCCGGTCGCCGGATTTTGAAAAACCTCGTTCTCCTGCAGATAGTCGCGGATCGCTTCACGCGGCAGGGCGAGATTCATTTTCTGTGCATATTGGTCAAGCGCCGACTGTGTGACGAGCCGGTCGACGACCTGTCCGGCCATGCCGCTGGCCACGGCTTGCTCACGGGTGAGCCCGCCGCCGGACTCGCGCGCCGCGCGCTGAAAGGTCTGGTCGAACTCACGGCTCACCGTTCGCTGGGAGAAGCTTTCACCGCCCACAGTGACCGCCGAATTGGACAGGAGCTGCGATGCGCTCGGCACCTGCCACAGCGCAAAGGCCGCCACCAGAAGGATGATAATGATCCAGGCCACCACTCCTTTGAGCGCGCCGCGAACCTGACTGAGCATTGATACCGCCTCGATTTATGGGCCAAATAGCGGGCCGCATTCCAAAATTGCCGCGTAACCTAAAGCGCCGCGTGAAAAGTGGGAACCGGTTTTCGCGCAAAAAGGCGCTGGAAATCAAAAAACTACGGCGTAATGCGGGATCTCCGCTCCCGGTTTATGCTGTAGTGGCGCTCATCTCGGACGGCAAGGCCAAGGGCGGGCTCTGGGGCGGGCTCTGACTGGACAGGTCCCGCTCCATCGCTTACCTCGGCCCAAACTGACGATAAGAAGGGGACCAAGCCCATGAAACCGCTGATCGCCGGCAACTGGAAGATGAACGGACTTGCCGCCGCCAAGTCAGAAATCGATGCGTTGATCGGCAAGCTTGGGGGCTCGGCGCCCGATGATCGGGAAGTCCTCATTTGTCCGCCGGCGACCCTCGTCGCGGCCTTCGCCGCGAGCTATTCCGATGAGGCGATCCAGATCGGCGGACAGGATTGCCACCCCAAGGCCAGCGGCGCCCATACGGGCGATATCAGCGCGGAAATGCTGGCGGACGCCGGCGCCGCCTATGTAATCGTCGGCCATTCCGAACGCCGCGCCGATCACGCAGAAACCGACGCCATCGTCAAAGCCAAGGCCGAGGCCGCTTTCCGGGCCGGGCTGACGCCGATCATCTGTGTCGGTGAAACCAAAGATGAGCGCGAGGCCGGCGAGGCGCTTGAGATTGTCGGCGCGCAGCTTTCCGGATCGCTTCCCGAAACCGGTGAGGCATATGTCGTCGCCTATGAACCGGTCTGGGCCATCGGCACCGGACTGACGCCGACCAATCATGACATCGCCGAAATGCACGATTTCATCCGGTCGAAAACACCGGAAGGAACCCGTCTTCTCTAT
>JAUIEG010000009.1 GCA_030428745.1 Alphaproteobacteria bacterium | reverse complement strand
CTCAGACCCGCCGAGCTGCAAGACGACCGGATGTTCGCTTTCATCAAAGCCCAGCAGATACTCACGCTCGCCATGGATCGCCGCATCCGCCGTAATCATCTCGGTATAGAGCCGCGCATGTTTCGACAGGAGCCGGTGAAAATAACGGCAATGGCGGTCCGTGCCGTCCATCAGTGGGGCGACGCAGAATCTATGTGTTTGATTTTTCTGCATTTTTTACAATCAACGCCCTAAACATGAACAGGCGCACCCGGAGATACACAAATTTACAGAGCTTTCTAGCTGCTTTGTTCGCGCAGCGCACACGGGTACGCACAGGAAATAAGCCAGGCTCAGGAAACTCTCTTCGGGAAATTGGCGTGTCCAGATACGCCAAAGAGGCTGCTGGCGCGTCCAAAACGTTTCGCCGCGGCGCCTATGCGCAGAACTGGGCCCTCGACATGGAGCGCCGGGCCGACCGCGGCGAGAGCGTCGCCATCATCACGAGCCACAAGGACTGGAAAAAGCCTTCATCCCCAAAGCGCCGCTTCAGGAAGCCCGACCATATTACCATCAAATCTGATGGCGTTTTCCATATCCGTTTGCGCCAGCAGCGGGCCGTCAAGATCAACAAACTCGCAGAATTGTCCGATAATGAACGCCGGCGCCATGGAAAGCGACGAACCGGCCATGCAGCCGACCATGAGACGCAAGTTCATCACTTTCGCCTCTTGCACAAGGCGCAGCCCTTCGGTGAGACCGCCGGCTTTGTCGAGCTTGATGTTGACCACCTGATAGCGGTCGCGAATTTCGCCTAGCGACACCGCAGTCTGGCAGGATTCATCGGCGCACAAAGGAACCGGACTTTCAAAACCTGCGAGCGCACTATCGCCACCCGCGGGCAAAGGCTGCTCGATCAGCGCGACTCCAAGATTATGAAAGCGCGGCGCCCAGTCGCGAAGCTGCTCCATTGTCCATGACTGGTTCGCGTCGACGACAATAACCGCGTCATGGCGCGCAGCGCGCACTGCGGCGACCCGGTCGAGATCGGCGCCGCCATCGAGTTTAAGCTTGAACACATCATATGGAGCCGCGTTCGCCCGCGCCGCCATCGCCTGCGGTTCGTCCACACTGAGAGTGAAAACAGTTTTCAACGGCCGCACCGCATCAACGCCCGCGATCGACCACGCGCGACGACCGGTTCGCTTCGCTTCAAGGTCCCACAGCGCGCAGTCGAGCGCATTTCGCGCGCCGCCCGCCGGCATGAGCGACTGCAGCTCCACCCGCCCGGCGCCATTGCGGATGTCGCCGGCGATGGCGGAAAGCTGTTCAGTCATCGCCTCCGCTGTTTCACCGCGATAGAAAACCGGAATCCCTTCCCCGCGCCCTGTCGCGCCATCATCATCGAGCGAGACATGAACGGTCTCGATGACGGACTGGCTGAAATTGGCGATCTTCAGCGGCGTTTTCAGCGCCCAGTCCACGCGTTTGACTTCGATGCGCATCGCAACCCCGGTTATTTGCTGTGTTTTTTGTGTTTCGGCGGCACGGCCGACGTTTTCATCTCACGCTTAACGATGACGCCATGGGTGTCCCCCGTCGCTTCGCCGTCACGAATGGCGAATGCGCCGTTGACCAGCACATGCTCAACGCCGACCGGCATCAACATCGGCTCTGCCCAGGTCGAGCGGTCAACGATAGTGTCAGCGTCGAACACACACAGATCCGCATAGGCCCCTTCTTCGATACGCCCGCGGTCTTTCAACCCCGTAAACTCCGCCGGCGCTGACGTCATTTTACGGACCGCATCGCCGAGAGACAAAACGCCCTCCTCGCGAACATATTTTCCGAAAATGCGCGGGAAAGTTCCATAAGCGCGCGGATGTACGACGCTCGCCTCGTCGAATTTCGGATAGGCGTCGCTCGCCACCATCGCCCAGGGCTGTTTCAGTAGGTCGACCATGTCTTCTTCATAAAAGCCGCCGACACTGATAATCACATCGCCCTGCGCCTCCATCAGCAGTTCAGCCACAGCTTCAAAGCCGTCGATATTCTTGTCCGCCGCAACTTCGGAAATAAAGCGCATCTCATATTGCTCACAGTCCGGACAATCGAGAATGTAAAGCGAAGACGGGCCGGAGGCCTTATAATGGCTGAAGCCGTCAGCGCCGCCGGTAGTGGTCTCATGCTGAAGGCGCGCGCGCTCAACCGGATCGCGCAACAACGC
Organism: Alphaproteobacteria bacterium; assembly: GCA_030428745.1. Taxonomy (GTDB): domain Bacteria; phylum Pseudomonadota; class Alphaproteobacteria; order Caulobacterales; family Parvularculaceae; genus Hyphococcus. The sequence continues at coordinate 13,501 of JAUIEG010000009.1, read as the reverse complement.
GCGCACCTCGGCCAGGCTTGAAACCGAAACGCCCTCGGGAAAGGACAGAACGTCCCACAGCTTCACTGTCGCCACCGCCGGATAGGGATATTGATCAGCCACAACCCGGATTCCGTCGCGATTGGCGTCCTCGACCTGCTCAATCACCGCTTTCATCAAACCACGATGATGTTTGCCCGGCGTCGTCAGATGGGTGAGATTGACGGGCACGCCCGCCTGGCGGCCGATTTCGATCGCTTCCCAGTTCGACTGTAACAGAGCGCTATGCGGATCGCGCACATGGCTGCTGTAAACGCCGCCATAAGGCGCCGCCATTTTCGCCAGCGCGACCACTTCGTCGGTTTCGCTGAAAATGCCCGGCGAATACATAAGCCCCGTGGCGACGCCGACGGCGCCCATTTTCATCCCTTCATCGGCGAGCGCGGCCATCTGCGCCAGCTCATCTTTCAAAGGCGCACGATTCTGGCGATCGCCCATCACTTTCTCACGGATGCCGTTGTGACCGACGAAAAAGGCGACATTCACGCCAGAGCCGATCTCGCCGATAGTCTTGAAAATGCCGCGCAGTCTTTCCGGATCGTAAGAGCCGTCCGGTCCGATCACGATGGTCGTCACGCACTGGCGCAACGTCTCTTCGCTGAGATTGGCCCCCTCGACGGAGCCGAAAGCATATTCGGAATGATTGTGCAGATCGATGGCGCCAGGTGAAACCGTCAGTCCACTGACGTCCAAGGTCTGTGCTGCATCGATTTTCAGATTTTTTCCAATAGCGACAATGCGATCGCCCTTGATGGCGATGTCGGCGCGCTTCGGGGCTTTGCCACGACCGTCGACAATGTCGCCGCCGACAAGCAGAATATCCGCATCCTGCGCATATGCCGGGGCCGCCATGAACAGCGACGCGGCGGCGGCGAAAGCCGTATAAGTCTTGAATCCCATTGAGCGCCCTTTCCTATTACCCGCTTGCCGGCGCGGGCTGCGCAATATTGTTTGCATTACCATCTTTTTTATCAAAATCAACCGAGCGGATGAAGGATGCGCGCGAAAATGCGATTAAACGATGGGAGGTTGACGTTTAATTGTTTGCATTACCACCTATCAAGCGATACCATACCTGTGCGGGCGCAACGCATCCATGAGGAACCCAATGAAAAGCCAGACTACAACGCAGACCTTTCGCAGCCGCCGCAACAAGGCGCGCTTTCTTTCCGCCCTCGTTCTTTCAACCGCATGTCTCTTTCCGGTAACAACCATGGCCGCAGGCGCAAAAAACACAAATCCTTCTGTTTCCGCCGCCTGCCGCGGCTCGCTAGAAGCGTCGCAATCCATCCCTTCCGCTTTGTTCGATGGCCCCTGTGCGCGCACAGATGAAGAGCTCGACACCGCGTTCAAGGCGTTGGCGGCGGACAATCTTTTCTCCGGCGCGGTTCTCATCGCGAAGGACGGCCGTCCGGTGTTCCAGGGCGCCTATGGCGCGGCGAGCCGGGAATATTCGGTTCCCAATACCGTCGGCACCCAGTTCAACCTCGCTTCCGCCGGCAAAATGTTCACCGCCGTCTCTATCGCGCAGCTCGTTGAACAGGGCCGGCTGTCCTATGACGATACGATCGACAAGTTTCTCGACGAAACATGGCTCGATCCCGAGATCGCGAAAAAAATCACCGTCTCAAACCTCCTAAGCCATACGGGTGGACTGTCAGACTATTTCAACGAACGCTATATCGAATCCTCGCGTCTGTTGTTCCGAGAAGTGAAAGACTTCAAGCCGCTTGTGGTCGACAGCGTGCTTTCCTTTGAGCCAGGCAGCCAATGGTCCTACAGCAATACGGGCTTCCTGCTGCTGGGCGCGATCATTGAATCGGTCACGGGCCAGGATTATCCTGACTATATCAAGGAACACATTTTCATTCCCGCCGGGATGACGCGCACGGCGCCGCTTGATCTCGATCATGTCAATCATGGTTATGCGCAAGGCTATGCGCGCAAACCTGATCGTGAGTTGCCGAACGGCAATCCGCCGAAAAATCCCGATTACAGAACCATGGTCACAGTGATGGCGGAGCGCACACGGCTCGCCAATAGCTACAATCCTATATTCACCAACAATATCCTCGACCATGTGGTGCGGGGCGGCCCCGGCGGCGGCTCCTTCTCCAGCGTGCTCGACATGCTGAGCTTTCTTGAAGCGTTGAAACGCGGCGATCTCGTCAGCAAGGAAACCGTCGCCCTGCTCACGAGTCCGAAGCCGATGTCGCCGGAATATGGTTACGGCATGCAGCTCGTCGATGGAGCGTACGGCCATAGCGGCGGCTTTCTAGGCATCAGCACCATGACCCTGTCCTATCCCGACGGTTATGAGCTGATCGTCTTTTCCAACATCGATTGGGGCAGCCACGTCGCGATCGACAAAATGCTGGAGCTTGCCGGATATAAACCGCCCAAACGCTAGAGCATCTGTGACCATTCTTGAGCAATATCTGGCGAGGACTCGTGGTTCCGCGAGCCTCGCCAAAACAGCGCCCGACTTCCTGCCGGGCGGCGTCGTCACCGATACGCGCATCTTCGACCCTTACGGCATCTATGTGAACGCAGCCGAAGGCGCCCGCAAATGGGATGTGGACGGCAACGAGTATCTCGACTTTTTCGGCGGTCATGGCGCAAACCTGCTGGGGCATTGCCCCCCCGCCATTGTCGAAGCGGCGCAGACCGCACTCGGGCGGGGCGTTCAATTCGCGGCTAATCAGCCGCTGGAAATCGATCTGGCGCGTGAGATCATTCGTCTCGTCCCCTCGGCTGAACGCGTGCGTTTCACCGGCTCAGGCACGGAAGCCACCCTGCTCGCGATTCGCCTTGCGCGCGCAGCAACGGGCCGCGAGAAAATCGTGCGCTTCGCCAGCCACTATCATGGCTGGCACGATCACGCAGCGTCCGGCTATGCGGGGGAATTCGACGGCTCACCGGCGCCCGGCGTCTTGAGCGCGATTGCCGAGGAGACCGTTCTGTTGCCGCCGGGCGACGAAAACGCGCTCGCCGATGCGGTCGCCCGTTTCGGCGGCGATATCGCCGGCTTCCTAATCGAACCCGTCGGAACGCATTTCGGCGTCGTCCCGCTCAACCCCGATTTCCTGCACAAAGTCGAGGCGGCTGCGAAAAACACAGGTGCGTTATTCATACTCGACGAAGTGTTGAGCGGCTTTCGTGTCGCGCCGGGAGGCGCACAATCTGTATACGGTCTGAAGCCCGACCTGACGACACTGGCTAAAATCCTGTGCGGCGGACTGCCGGGCGGCGCCGTGACGGGCCGGGCCGATATTCTTGACCTTTTATCCCCAGATCCGGCGCGCCGGGGCGGCAAGCCGAAAGTGTTGCATCAGGGCACCTTCACCGGCAATCCGGTCTCCATGGCCTCCGGTCTCGCCATGCTCGCAGAGCTGGAGCGCACAAATGCATGCGACAAGGTCAATGCGCTGGGCGACCTGGCCCGTCGCCGACTCAACGAAACCGCGCGCGCGGAAAACCTGCCGTTTCATTTTTACGGCGCGTTTTCGATTTTCCATGTGTTGTTTACCCCATCGCCTGGCGCAGATATGACCTACAAGGATTACCTTCCCCGCCCGCAGCCTGTGACCAACCGGCTGCGCATGGCGCTCAATGTGCTCGGCGTCGACGTAAATACGCGCTGCAGCGGCTTGTTGAGCGCTGCGCATGAAGAAGCCGACATTGAAACATTATGCGCCGCGCTCGTCGAAGCCGGTAGGATGCTTGCGGCGGAAAATCTACTTCCCCGCTAGGCGCCGGTCAGATTTCGTCGCCGGTCAGGCGCGCGAGCAACTCAATGAGGGTTTTCTTTTCCGCCTTCGTCAGCACGCCGGCGAAATTTCTTTCGTGCTCCTCGACTTTCGGCCGGCAGGCGGCGATCAACGCCTCTCCGGCCGCCGTCAAGCGCAAAGAATAGACCCGACGGTCTTCTTTGCGGCGCACACGTCGCACCCAGCCCATTTTTACAAAACGACTGATGATCGGCACGATGGTGGAACGGTCGATGCCGGTCGCTTCCGCCAGGCGCATCTGGCTGAGGCCCGGATTGAGGCCGATCAGCAACAGCACACTGTATTGTCCTGGCGCAAGTTGCTCCTCACGTAAGGCTTCGCTGAAAGTCTGAAACAGGACGCTTCCCGCGCGCCTCACCCGGTACCCGACCAGCGTCGGCAACGAACCGAAATCGACAACGGCCGGCGCCTCTTCTTCAGACACGCTGACGGCTTGGGATTTCGCGGGCGCGCGTTTAGCCGATTTTGTTTTTACTTTGGCGGTTTTCAAGCTGCGTCCTGTCATAGTCCTTGGTCACATGGTTGCGTGCATGTGCACGATGCTTTTTGTTGCGCCGTGTTACCGCGATCCCCGCCTCATGGCGAGAGGGAAGTTGTTAAAAACAGACTCAATCCTGATCATCCATCCTCCACATCTACGCTTACGCAAGTAGGTTCTTTACAATAAAGTCTAACGGCGCTCATGCAAAACCCCCCGCTTCGGATTGAACCGAAGCGGGGGCCTTGTTGACAGCACGCCCCCGTGTGTGCGGGCGAAAGGCCGGAGCGCGCATGCGCTCCGGTGGAATTGGCGAGGACGCGGGCCCTAGAAATCCTTGCGCAAGCTGATCCCGATCGTTCTCGGACGGTTGACATTGACCTTGTCAAAACCGCTGATGTTGTTGACCAGAAGACGCGCGCGTTTGTTGGTGGCGTTCTGAACGAACAGCGTCGCCGTCCAGTCGTCGAACTCAACGCCAGCGCGAAGATTGAGCAGCGTGTAGGCGCCATTTTTCCGGTTCAGCGGATCTTCAGGACGGAACAGGGTGTAGCTGCCCCCCGTATAGGAGAAGATCGGCGTGAAGAACGCGGTCATCCCCTCGCCCAACGGCGCACGGTAATGCGCCTGCAACGAGAAAGTCTGTTCCGGCACCAGCGGAAGTCGATCGCCAGCAAGGCCCGGGAAACTGCCCGGCCCGAATGCGCAGCTCGGATTCATGCTGGCGCGTTCATCGGCTGTGCACGAGCCCGGCTGGTCTTCGTCGATCTCCGCTTGCTGAATGGAGAACGTTCCGGCGAGACTTAGATTTTCCGTGATCTCGGCGTTCAGTTCGCCTTCAATGCCGATAACCGACGCTTTACCCGCATTGCTGGTGTAGACGAAGGCGTTCTGCGGCCCGCCCAGCGTGCCCACCTGGACGTCCGACCAGTCGGTGTAATAGGCCGCGAAATTCGCGGTCAACCGGCCGTCCCACCAGGTCGTCTTGGCGCCGATCTCATAAGTGCGCAGAGAGTCGGAACCGAACTCATAAGGAATAGATCCGGTCGGATCGATTTGCGCGATGGCGTTGAAACCACCGGTCCGGAAGCCTTCCGCCACCATGGCGTACATCAGCGCATCTTCGGTCGGCTCCCAGGCGAGCTGCGCCTTGAAGACTTCCGATGACTGATCGATCTGATTGCGCGAGTTCGGATTGGGATCGAACGGCGCCGGATTGTCGGCTGTCGTGGAAACCGTACGGTCGTATTTGGCGATCCGTCCGCCGGCTGTCGCGGTCAGTGTATCGGTAAGATGGAAATACACTTCGCCGAATGCAGCGTATTCAGTATAGTCGAGCTTCGTGAAGAGATCGAAGAACAGCGACTCGTCAGGCAGATAAACTTGCTGACCGGTGTCGCCGAATTCATCGCCCGTATGCAGGAAGAAGCCGCCGATGGTGTATTCGAACACACCCGGCTGCGATGTCACACGAACTTCCTGACTAAAGGTCTTGTCGTGTCCGAAATTGTAAATCTTCGCGCCGTAGCCTTCAAGCTCAGCAACATCCTGCTCGCCGATGCGATCAGTAATGAAATAGGTCGAAGACGACGTGACCGTGGCGAAGCCGAGATCAAGATTGCCGGTCAGGTTGTAAATCTGTAGCTGGTCCTTGGTGAATTCATTGACCGCCTTGATCGTCTCGAACTCGCCCGGCACGACGCCTGCCGGGAACCAGGGCCGCATCAGGAACGGCGGCAAGGGCGACGGCGGCGCCATAAAGCCCGGCGTGTCTTCATTGAGGGAGTCGGAAGTCTGATCCTGGAATAGCGCTGTAAAGCTGAGATCGAAATTGTCGGTCGGGGTCCAGCGCACATTCACGCGCCCACCCTGTACGTCACTTGAGTTGATGTCTTTTTCACCGGTCGCGGCATTATCGATAAAACCGCTAAGGTCCTCGAAATAGCCGACAGCGCGGATGGCGAGCTTGTCTTCGATCACTGGAATATTGACGCCGCCATTGATGAAATAGTTTTCGCCGCCCTTGTCGGTCGTGCTGAGACGGCCTTCGACGAAGCCTTCATATTTCGTGGAGTCCGCTTCGCGTAACACGGTCTTCACCGTGCCGCCCATGGAGCCGCGACCATAGAGCGTACCTTGCGGCCCGCGCAGCACTTCCACGCGTTCAATATCGTAAAGGCGCACATCCGACTGGGTGCCGGCGCTGATCGGAAATTCGCCGACATATTGCGCGACGAGCCCGCCTTCGATCAGCCGGCTCGAGTTGATGCCGCGGACAATATATTGCTTCTTGCCAGGGCCGTAATCGATCACCGCGACGCCCGGAACGGTGCGGAAATAATCGTTGAACTCGACCGCGCCTATGCGCTCGAGGTCGTCGCCAGAGATCGCGCTGACCGATAGCGGCGTGTCTTGCAACGATTGTTCGCGTTTTTGCGCGGTAACGACGATCACGTCGTCGGTTTCCGCTTGCGCGACTACCGGCGCGCAAAGCGCAACGAGCCCTGCCGCCATTAACAGGTTATTCTTATAAATCTTCATGCCTAGCCCCTCTTTGCAGACAGCGCTTCGCCACATGCGCGCGCCGCCCCCTTTGCCTATGAAAACCACGCTAACGAATATTAGATGGTAATGCAAACTGTTTTTCTGGCCATCTAATTAGATTTCACAAAAAAAACGCCGCCCGATAGGGAAGCGAAGCGTGCAGATCAACAGTTTCTAAAGGATGATTCCAACGGCGCCGCTGGGTGGCGCTTAAGCAACCGCCACCACCCAGTCGAGATGGTTTTTGTCTTCGCCGCGCACGCATTCGCTATAAGCGGCTTGCATCATGCGGGTGATCTCGCCCGGTGTTCCCGCGCCTATCGACCGGTCGTCAAGCGCAACCACAGGAGTGACTTCTGCTGCTGTGCCAGTCACAAAAACCTCGTCGGCGCAATAAAGCTCGTCACGGGTTAACCGTCTTTCACGAACCGCCAGACCGCGGTCGGCGGCTAGCGTCATCACCGTATCGCGCGTGATGCCTTCGAGTATATTGACGCGGTCCGGAGTCGCCATTTCACCGTTGCGAATAACGAATATATTCGAGGTGGAACACTCGGCCACATGCCCTTGCGCATCGAGCATCAGGGCGTCCGTGTAGCCAGAGCGTCGCGCTTCCATTACCGCCATCATCGAGTTGATATAATGACCGTTGGCTTTGGCTTTTCCCATGACCGCATTCACATGATGACGGATATAAGAAGAGGTTTTCACCGTGATCCCGGCGTCTTGCGCATCGGCGCCGAGATAGGCGTCCCACGCCCAGGCCGCGATGGCGAGATGGGTGTCGTTACCGGCGGCGGAAACGCCGACGGTCTTTCCGTCATAATAGCAAACCGGCCTGATATAACAGCTTTTCAGTCCGCTCCGGCGCACCAGGTCGATTTGCGCGGCGCTGACCTCTTCGCGCGAAAACGGCACATCCATGCCGAGTATTTTTGCTGAATCGAACAACCGCCTTGTGTGGTCTTTGAGCCGGAAAATCGCCGGCCCACGCACACCGTCATAAGCGCGCACGCCTTCAAAAACACCTGCGCCATGCTGAAACGTATAGGACAGGACATGCACCTTCGCTTCCGCCCATGGCGTGAAGCGACCATCGATCCAGATATCGCCGTCGCGGTCTTCCATAGAGTGCATGGCAGGAATTCCCTTTCCGGATTGCTTGCAAACAACACCGGCTTTCCATAATTTGTTTTGGTTACCATCAAATTATAAAATCGTCCAGCGAAAGCAGGCGTTTGAATTTTTGTTTGCATTACCAACATTTATACAGGATAAATGCGTCTACCGCCTATTCCCAACCCGGAAAGCGACAGGAATTTTGACCGCGCAAAAGCGCACCTCACAGAAAAACAAGACAGAGGTAGTATGTATTCGGCCAGCATGGCGCTGTTGAAAGCTCTCGAAGAAGCGGGCGTTGAATTTATTTTTGCAAACTTCGGAAGCGACCACGCAGGTCTGCTCGAAGCCATTGCAGAGGCGCGGCGCGAGAACAAAAACATTCCGCGCATCATAACCTCACCTCATGAAGCCGTCGCGCTGAGCGCCGCCCATGGTCACGCCATGGTGTCTGGAAAGGCTCAGGCGGTATTCGTCCATGTCGATTGCGGCACGCAGTCCCTTGCAGGCGGGATGCACAACGCCGACCGCGGCCGTGCGCCGGTTTTCATCTTCGCCGGCCTCTCCCCTTTCACCCAGGACGGCGAACTTCCCGGCAGCCGCAACGAATTTATTCAATGGATTCAGGACGCCCACGACCAGACCGGCATTGTGCGCGGTTCTGTCCGCTACGCCAATGAAGTGCGGACAGGCCGCAACATTCAACAGATTACCAACCGTGCGCTGCAATTTGCGCAAAGCGACCCCCAGGGACCCGTTTACGTAACCGCCGCCCGTGAAGTTTTAGAAGAGATGGTCCCTCCCTGCTCCGTCGCCGCTGAACAATGGCGCCCTGTCAGCAACGCCGCGCTACATGGCGATGACGCGCGCCAGCTTGCTGAAAAACTTGCAGGCGCGCGCAGGCCGCTGATCGTCACCTCCTATCTTGGACGCAAGCCGGAGGCCGTCGCCGCGCTCGAAGCGCTGTGCGAAACACTGGGCGCCGGCGTGCTGGAATCAGTGCCCAGCCGGATGAATTTCCCTCACGACAATCCGCTATATCAGGGCAATCAGTGGAACGAGCCACAGCAAAACGATGCGCTGGCTGAAGCCGATATCGTGCTGGCGATAGACACGGACGTGCCCTGGATCGCCGCGCATAACCGCCCGGGCGACGAAGCGGCTGTCTTTCACATCGACATCGATCCACTTAAACAGCAGATGCCGCTCTGGCATATCGGCGCCCTGCGCAGCTTTCGCGCCGACGCCACCCTCGCATTAACGCAGATCACGGCGGCGCTGCGCGAAATGACGCTGGACGAAGCGCTTATCGCCGAACGCCGCGACTATTTTGAAACGCGCCACCGCAAACGCGCCGCTGAACTGCGCGAAGCCGAACAGCCTGCGCAGGGCGTCACCGCCGCGCATTTCATGTCGCGACTGCGCCGCCATGCGGGCGACAACGCCATCGTCCTCAGCGAATCGATAACGGAATACAAAACCGTCTGCGATCACATGATGATGACCCGGCCCGGCTCGGCCTTCACCAGCGGCGGCGGCTCGCTCGGCTGGAACACCGGCGCCGCGCTGGGCGCCAAGCTCGCCGCGCCGGACAGCGATATCATCGCCATTGGCGGCGACGGCAGCTACATGTTCTCCATTCCCTCAAGCGCGCATTGGATGGCGCGTCGCTACGGGCTGCCTTTCTTACAGATCGTCCTCAACAATAATGGCTGGAATGCGCCGCGCCATTCCATGCTGTCCGTGCATCCGTCGGGTCAGGGGAGCCGCGCCGACGATCTCGATATCGGCTTTGCGCCGGCGCCCGATTACGGCGCCGTAGCCGCCGCCGCCGGCGGCGCCTTCACGCGCCAGGTGCGCGAAAACGCGGAGATCGACGATGCGTTGGAAGAAGCCTACGCCGCGATTCGCAAGGAGGGGCGTTGCGCCGTCTTGGATGTGCATGTGCAACCGCGCTAATTGATCCAATCCGCCGGTCAGGCGTTCGCAGGGAATATCATGAAAAAATTCATTCAACGCTATCTCCTCCCCGGCCTGATCTTTCAATCCGTGGTGATCGGCGGCGGATACGGCACCGGCCGCGAACTGGCGGAGTTTTTTATGCCGCACGGACCGCTTGGCGGCCTGCTTTCCATGATGGTCGCCACGGCGATCTGGGGAACTGTGTTGGCCGCGTCGTTCGAATTCGCTCGCGTCACCGGCAGCTACGACTATCGCAGCTTCTTCCGCAATTTGCTGGGACCGTTCTGGATACTGTTCGAAATCGCGTTCCTCCTGTTCATGATCATCGTGCTGTCGGTGATTGGCGCGGCGGCGGGCGAACTCGCGCATGCAGCCTGGGGGCTGCCGAAATATGCAGGATCTGGCGGGTTTCTTATCGCGGTCATCGTGCTGGTCTTCTACGGCTCAAACCTGGTCGCCGGTTTCCTCTCCGTCTGGTCGCTGTTGCTCTACGCCGTCTATTTCATCTTTCTCGCAACGACTCTCGCCAAAGCCGGCGACGTCGCGATCGCAAACCTCACTACACAGGAGATTACGCCTGGCTGGCTCTGGGACGGCGTGCGTTATGCGGGCTACAACATGTCGGTGGTTCCCGCCGTCCTGTTCGCAATCCGGCCGCTCAAAACCCGCCGGGAGGCGCTGACTTCAGGCTATCTCGCCGGATTCATCGCTATTGCACCTGCGGTTTTCTTTTTCATCGCCATGACCGCCTATTATCCCGACATCACATCGGCGCCGCTGCCGGCCTCCTATATCCTCGACGCGCTGGGCATCTTCTGGCTGACGATCCTGTTCCAAGTGATGCTGCTCGGCACCTTTGTCGAAACCGGAGCCGGGTTGATCCATTCCGTCAACGAGCGGATCGCAACGAACTTTCAGGAACGTGGCGCGCAGATGTCACGCTTTGTGCGTCCGGCCGTCGCTTTTGTCATGCTGGCCGTCTCCATCCTGCTCGCCATGTCTGTGGGACTGGTGGACCTTATCGCCAAGGGCTACGGCATTCTGACCTATGTCTTCATCGCCATCTTCATCTTGCCGCTGCTGACAGTGGGGGTCTGGAAGATCATGCAAGCGGACAAGCGGTCCAAGGCCGCCGGATGAACAAGGCCTAACCGCCGGCGACCATCGCAGCGAGACCGGCGCCGATGAAATTGGCGATCACATAACCGAACACGCCGCAGACGATGCCGGGCGTCACGAGCGCCCGCCAACCCATGGCGCCCGCCATGGCGGCGGCCGTCGCCGGCCCCAGCACGCAAGCGTTGGAGCCGATGGCTACTTCCTCAATCGTCAGTTTGAACAGCCAGCCGCCGATAAACACAAACACAGTGTGCACCGAAACAATGATCGCGCCGAACAACAGCATGTTGAAGGCCGTTCCCGTCAGCGCGCTAATGTCAGCCGCCGCGCCGATGACGAAGAACAGAAAATAGAAAAGCAGCATGCCGATGGCTTCGTCTCCGGTCAGTTTCGACAGGAGCTTTGGAAAGAGATTAGCGAGCGCGACTGAAATAAAGGTCAAGATCAAGATAGCGTAGCTCGGATGACCCGCCGCATTTGCGATGAACGTGCTGATCGCGCAAATCACGGCGCTGAGACTCAACCCCATGGCGATGTTCCACAGATCGGTTTTTGCGGTGTCGATCCGCGCTTCTTCAGGCGCGGCGGCGTCCGCAGCAATCGCAGGCGCGCCCTTGCCCTTGGCGAAAAGGCGATGCGCCAGCGGCAGCGCGGTGAACGCCGTCAGCAAAGTGAGATAGCTGAGGCTCACGACATTGTCGGCGGCGACCGCGGCCGACATCGCCGTCGCATCTTCCAGTCCGGTAGTTTTCGCGACCGCAATCATATTCATCGACCCGCCCGTATAGGTCGCCACGAACACGCCCAGCAATTTCTCGCGCAACGGGCCGAGATCGAGGAGCATAAACCCGATCAGCCCGCCGACAATCGTGCCCACCGCGCCAACGGAAAACGCGATCATCGTGCGTCCGCCTTCGGTGATGATGCGGCGCAAATCGGCCTTGAAAAGGAACAGCGGAATAGCCAGCGGCACGAAGATGTCGCTAGCGATGCCGTACATCGGCGCTGCATGGGGAATGATCCCGATATTGGCGAGGATGAGACCGGAAACAATGCAGAACACTGCAGCGGGCAATATTCGCCCCAGCGGCGTGCGCTCAACGAAAAGACCGAGCGCGATAGCGCCCAGCGTGATAGCGATGAGCAGAAGATGGTTGGAAGGGTCAATCATGCGGATCGCCTTTTGTATTCGTCAGGAACAAGGTTGGCGTCGCGGGCTCATTCCGGCAGGCCCGCGTCGGCGGCGGACTGGTCGCTAACGCGCTGGAACGGCACATTCTTCGCGCGGCGGTCGCTGCCGCGGAAGGCGACGATCTTGCCTGAATCGTCGCGAATAAACCGGATATGGCCGAAGACGCCGCCTTCCACAGCAAAGTCGTCGGCGCCGATTGGCCGTAAATGGCCCGGCCCCGCGCGCCAATGCCGAACCGTAAGCCCCTCTTCCGTCAGGTCGATGAAATAGGACGTGTCGAGTGCGGCGCTTTCATATTTGCCCACATACTCGCTGGCGTTGTCCGGCAGGACATTCGGCGCCGTGATCCTTCGACCGCGAAACTCATGCGGTCCGCGGCTGAAAACGAATTCGTCATTCCCTTCGCCAACAGAAGCGTCAAAGGCCAGCACGCCCGGCACGTCTTCATCGAGCGTGATGAAACGGCCTTCACTCTCCTGCGTCAGCTCCAAACCGGGCCAGAATTGCGACGCCATGACGAGGCCGTCATCGCTTGCCGTCACCTTCATCACCGGGCCGTCAGCAAGATGAAACTCGCCCTCATAGACGCGGCGCGTCTCCGCTGGCGGAATATCGCCAAGCGCTGCGCGCGGATCAGCAATCTCCGCATCAGCCAGCAGCAAGGCGCTGACGATCTTGCGCGCGCGGATCGAGGTGTCGCTGTCGCTGCGATTTGACAGCACAGCGACGCCAAAGTCTTTTTCGGGAATGTACATCAGATGAGCGCGAAAGCCCGCATCCGATCCGCCATGTTCGACAACGCCGAGCCCGTGAAAATCGGAAAGCTCCAGCGCGAACGCATAAGGAACCTCACGCCCGTCATTCAGCACCGCCTGTTGCAAAATCATCTGCGACATCGCCGGACCGCCGAGCGGCGCATCCGATAACAGATTGCGCAGCCATCGGGTCATGTCGTTCGCCGTCGTCTGTAGGGATGTCGCCCCGTAATTGTCGAAATTGAGCGGCACCTGACGATACGCCTCACCGTCAGGATCGTAGGACATGGAGCGCCCTTCCAGCGGCGCGTTGCGAATCGAGAACACGGTGGTGCGGTCCATGCCGAGCGGGGTGAAAATCTGCTCGTCTGCGACTTGCGGAAATGGCGCGCCCGCGACCTCGCCCACCACTTCGGCGAGAATCGAATAGCCCATATTGGAGTAGACGAAGGCCGAACCGGGCTCGAAATTGAGCTCATCCTGTTGCGAGGCAAAAGTCAGG
>JAUIEG010000560.1 GCA_030428745.1 Alphaproteobacteria bacterium | reverse complement strand
TCGCGGGTTCATGTCACGTTGTTACCGCCCTGAAGACATGGTCGTCGCCGCGTCCGGCGCCATTGATGAAGACGCGTTGTTGAAGATTGTTGAAACGCACTTTTCAGGATTTTCCGCCGGGGATGCCGGCGCAGACCGAGCGCCGCCCCGCTTTGTGGGTGGATTGTTGCATGACCCACGCAAGATCGAACAGACCCATCTCGCCATTGCATTTCCCGGCGTCGCCTCGGGCGATGAGGACTTTTTCGCAACCCGTCTTTATGCGGATGTGCTCGGCGGCGGCATGTCTTCGCGCCTCTTTCAGAAAATCCGCGAAGATCGCGGACTTGCCTATTCCGTTTACGCTTTCGCCGACGGTTTTGAGCAGTCCGGTCTTCTCGGCGCCTATGTGAACGCGGAGGCGAGCCACATTCCCGAAGCGGCGGCCATCATCCGGGACGAACTGGAAGCGACGGCTGAGGCGATGACCGATGAAGAGGTCGCGCGGGGCAAGGCCCTGTTGCGCTCGTCCCTGATGATGGGGCTTGAAAGCCCTGCGAACCGCATCGAAGCCGCGGCGGGTCAGCTCTTTACGTTCGGGCGGCTGATGACCGCAGATGAAATCCTTGCGCGGATTGACGCCGTCACGATCGACGACATGCAGCGCTGCGCGAAGCGCGCGCTCGCCGGGCCTTGCGCCCTGTCAATTGTGGGGCCGTGCAATGATGCGGCGGTAGCGAAGCTATTTTAACCATTCGCACTGAAGACGAAAGCAAGAGAAAATTTTGAGTCTACGACATTTTCAGACGCAGCTACGTGTCTGCGGACAACCCTAGATTGCTTTATTCGCAGCTTGCTTGACCTTTGCACAGGTTGACCATACCCATGCGCTCTGAGGGCTTATAAGGGGCGGAGAGACTCATGAAAAAAATTATTACGGCGATCGCGTTCATGCTTGCAACAGCATCCGGCGCGCAAGCGGCGCTGATCGGTTCGGCGACGAGTTCTGGCGGCGGCGGCGGCGCGGCAATATACTCACAAGGTCCTGCAAGCATAGGCTATTATCTGCCTGGTGTGGAACAGGCCCAAACATTTATTGGCGGCGTTGTCGGCGAAGGGACCACTGTATTTGAGCTAACGTCAGGATCTGATTTTGAATTCGCGGTCGGTCTGCTTACCAATGGCGTAAATGACCGAATGCAGTTTCGCTCTGGCGGGGGCGCGTTCGGTCAATCTGAATCTTATTGGTTTTTCGACGATTTCACCGGGGCAAGCGGGATTGATTTTCAAGGCTTCACAATCAACCGTTTAGTGCTGACCGTCATTGCCAGCTTCGTCTCCCCCGGGAGCGATCCCAATAATGACGGCAATTGGACAGAAGAAAGCTTTTCGCTGCGGTTGGATGTCTATGACGACAGCGTTAGCGACGTGCCGTTGCCTGCGGCGGCGCCGTTATTTGCGGCTGCCTTGATGGGCGGCGCCGGATTTCTGCGCCGCAAGCGCAAAGCCGTCTAAAAGAGAAAGCTGACAATCGCTGGGAGGCGCGCGCGTGAATGTTCATGCGCGGCCTCAATGATCGCGCCGGGCAAGACGTAGGGCCTTAACCTCTCGTAAAGCTCTCCGTCCATCTGGTCACTCATTTTTAGGTAATAAGTCTTACTTCTCATCCGCGAATGCCGGGGGGCAACTGCGGGTAGAGTACAGATGAGCGACTACGATCTGCTTGTGATCGGCAGCGGCCCTGCGGGCCGACGCGCCGCCATTCAAGCTGCGAAATTCGGAAAGTCGGTGCTGGTTGTCGAGCGCGGACGGCGCGTTGGCGGCGTATCGGTGCATACAGGCACCATCCCGTCGAAAACATTGCGTGAGACGGCGTTGAACCTGTCCGGTTGGCGCGAGCGCGGATTTTACGGACGTTCCTACCGCGTCAAGCAGGATATTACCGCTGATGATTTGAGCGCGCGCTTGCGCATGACCCTAACGCATGAAGTTGAAGTTCTCGAACATCAATTCGCGCGCAACCAGGTTTGCACTCTGAAAGGTGAGGCGCGGTTTAAAGATCTGAACACCGTCACGGTCCACAAGGAAAATGGCGAAGTCAGCGAAATCACCGCCGACCGGTTTCTGATTTGTGTCGGGACCATTCCGTTTCGTCCGGACTATGTGCCGTTTGACGGCAAAAGCGTGCTCGACAGCGATGAGATTCTCGATCTCACCACCATGCCGAAGTCACTCGCCGTTGTCGGCGCCGGCGTTATCGGTATTGAATACGCCACTATTTTCTCTGCGCTCGATGTGCCGGTGACGCTGATCGAGCCTCGTCATGAGATGCTCGATTTCATCGACCGGGAGCTGGTCGCCGATCTCACTCATCAGCTTCGCGATCGCGGGGTGCAGTTGCGTTTTGGGTCCCAGGCGAAAGAGATCAAGCGTATCGGGCCGGAGCGTTGCCAAATCACACTCGAAAATGGACGCGTCGTGCGCACGCATATCGTGCTGTTTGCGGCGGGTCGCATGGGTGCAACCAAAAGTCTCAATCTTGACGCATGCGGTCTCGGTGTCGATCACCGCGGACGTCTCAAGGTCAACCCGAAAACATTCCAGACGGAAGTTCCTCATATTTACGCCGCAGGCGATGTGATTGGATTTCCGAGCCTTGCCTCAACCTCGATG
>JAUIEG010000559.1 GCA_030428745.1 Alphaproteobacteria bacterium | reverse complement strand
TGGCTTCCTCTTCCGACAAAACGACGCGCAGGCGAAGACAGGCGGGCCCGCCGCCATTCCTCATGGACTCGCGCAAATCCTTATAGATCGCGCGGTTGATCGGATTATTCTTCGATAAAGTCTCATCGACTAAGGCTTTGACCCGTGGGTTCTCTTCCGCTTCCTGCGGCAGCAAGAGGGCCATCTCGCCGCCGGGAAGGGTCAGAAGCTGTGAATTGAAAAGGTAAGACTTGATGCAGTCCTCAAGGGAGACGTCTTTCGCAGGGGCTTCGATAATCTCGACAAAGGGCGCCGCCTCGCGGATCGCCTTATAAGCCGCGTCGCGGTCGGCGAAGCTTTGTTCATGGAGGAACAGCACCGTTCCATTAGCGACGCCGACAACGTCATTGTGAAAGGCGCCGGCATCAAGCGCGGTTGCAGACTGTTCAACGAAGACCGTTTGCGCGGCATCCAGCAAGTGGTTGCGGGCGACGGCTTCCGAGGCGCGTTTTTTCTGGCGCGCGGGAAATTTTTCTCCGTCCTCACCGTAGACGAAAAGGTGAACGCCCCTGTCGCCATGGCTCTCGCATAGCCGGCCATGATTCGCCGCGCCCTCGTCCCCGAAATGCATTGCGCCGGGCAATGGCGGGTGATGAACAAAAAAGTTCTCGTCATCGAAGATATGCGCGAGAACACGCGCGGTTGTGTCCGCTTCAATGGAGCGGTGAAAATTTGCCGCGAGATTGGCGGCGGTGAAATGCACCTTGCCATCGCCTGTATCCGGCGACGGCGCCACCGTTCCCGCATTCGCGGTCCACATGGACGACGCGGCGTAACAGTTCGCCAGCAGTTGCGGCTCGGCCTTGCCCGCCTTTTCGATGATCTGTTTATCCGTGCCCGAAAATCCGAGCGTGCGTAGGGTTTTGAGGTGCGGTCGGTCCTGCGGCGGCAGGAAACCCTGTTTGAGACCCAGCTCCATCGCCGCGCGCATTTTGGCGAGGCCCTGCAACGCCGCCTCTTTTGGGTTCGACGCCGCGCCCGCATTCGTCGCCGAGGCGATATTGCCGAAAGACAGCCCCGCATAATTATGCGTGGGTCCGATCAGGCCGTCGAAATTGTATTCGGAATAGGTCACTTAACCCCCACCTGCCCCTCAGGCATGGAAAGCAATCCCTCGCCTTCCATGCTCGCCACAGGATAGGCGCAATAATCGGCCGCGTAGTAGGCGCTCGGCCGGTGATTGCCGCTGTCGCCGATACCGCCGAAAGGCGCAGCGCCGGAGGCGCCCGTGGTCTGGCGGTTCCAGTTGACGATGCCGGCGCGCGACAGGGCCAGGAACTTCTCCCATTTCGCCTTGTCATCGGTGAGGATGCCGGCGGAGAGGCCGAAACGCGTCTTGTTGGCGCGCGCGATGGCGTCGTCGAAATCCTTCACGCGATAGACTTTGAGAAACGGCCCGAAATGCTCCTCGTCGGGCACACCATCAGCGCACATAGTGACGTCGATAATGCCCGGCGAGACAAACGCCTTGCCGTCGTCAATGACGGAAAGGTTTTTCACGGGAACGCCGTCGCGATCAACGAGTTGATCGAAAGCGCGCTCAAGGCTTTCCGCGATCTTCGGCGAGATCACCGGGCCCATGAACGGTTGCGGATCATCGAAAGGCGCGCCGACAATCAAACGCTCTGTCAGCTTGCCAAGCGCAAGCAGCGCCTTGTCGCCTTCCGCCCCTTCAGGAACGATAAGCCGCCGCGCGCAAGTGCAACGCTGGCCGCTGGTGAGGAACGCCGACTGCACAACCGTAAACGCCGCTGCTTCGACATCATCCACATCCCACCAGATCAGCGGATTGTTGCCGCCGAGTTCGAGGGCCAGAATAACGTCGAGGCGGTCGGCGAACATTTTGTGGATGGCCAAGCCGGTCTTGGCGCCGCCGGTAAACAGAACGCCGTCGACATCGGCGCCAGTCAGCGCCTCGCCGGTTTCGCGCCCGCCCTGCACCAGATTGACGACGCCTTCGGGCACGCCCGCTTCCAACATACGCTCGACGATGAAGGCGCCCGGCCCCGGCGTCATTTCCGACGGTTTGAACACCACCGTGTTGCCGGCGATAAGCGCCGGCACGATGTGTCCGTTGGGAAGGTGCGCAGGAAAGTTATAAGGCCCCAGCACCGCCATGACGCCATGGGGCTTGTGACGCAAAATACCACGCGTCGCGCCGGTGAGAGTTTCCTTCTCGCCAGTGCGTTCGTGATAGGCGCGGATTGAAATATCCACCTTGCCGGAAACGGTCGCAGCTTCGGTCTTGGTCTCCCAGAAAGGCTTACCGGTTTCGCGGGAGATGAGGTGGGCGAGGTCTTCAGCGTCGCGTTTGATGAGATCGCGATAGCGCTCCATCACGGCGATGCGTTCGGCCAGCGGCGTCAGCGCCCACTTCTCGAACGCGCCGCGCGCCGCGCTGACGGCGTCATTAACGTCACTTTTTGTCGCCGCCGCGCCGGTCCAAACCGTTTCGCCGGTCGACGGATCGGTACTTGAAAATTCCGCGCCCGCGCCGTCGCGCCATTTGCCGTTGATGAGGATTTTATTTGTCATTTCATCACCACTTCACTGCGCGGATTTCATCGCCCGATTTGACGCCAAGGGTCGCCGCCGCCTCTTTCGAAATGATCAT
>JAUIEG010000558.1 GCA_030428745.1 Alphaproteobacteria bacterium | reverse complement strand
GCTGAAAATCGTCCGCCTTCGCCAGCTCCAGCGGCGCCAACGCCAAAGCGGCGGCCAGTGATAATGTGAACGGGGTCTTCACCTTGTCATTTCTCCAATTTTTGTCCGGGGTTTTCTTCAGGGGGGAAAACACGACATAGAAACCCTGCCGCCAGTTTCAAGAAAAGGCGGGAAACAATCGGATTATCCTATGGAAACCGCTCATATCTTCGCCGCGCTGAATGTCATCGGCCTGTTCGTTTTTGCGATTTCGGGCGCGCTCACCGCGCTTCGCAATGACATGGATGTTTTCGGCGTCGCCATGATCGCCTTTGTAACGGGCGTCGGCGGCGGTACGATCCGCGATGTCTTGCTCGGCTCGTTTCCGGTCTGGTGGATTGCCACGCCGTCAGCCGTTCTGATCTGTCTCGCCGGGGCAGTGACGGCGATCCTTGCCCAGCCCCTGATCGACTCCCGGCTGAAGGCCCTTATCTGGGCGGACGCCATGGGGCTTGCGGTGTTTTCCGTGTTGGGCGCGCAGGCGGCGCTCGCCTTGAACGCGCCGGCCCTTATCGCGATTTTCATGGGCGCGGTCACGGCAACCTTCGGCGGCGTCGTGCGAGATGTATTGTTAAATGAGCCGCCGCTGATCCTGAAGCAGGACATTTACGCCACAGCGGCGCTCATCGGCGCCGCTGTTTATGTGGGGCTATTGGCTCTCGGGCTTGGCGAAAGTCCGGCGGCGGTGATCGCCGCGCTTGCGACCTTCGCCATCCGCGCGGCGGCGATCATTTTCAATATTCCGTCGCCAAGATTTGCGCGCCCCAGAAAAAATGAAATCTAAGAGCGCGCGTAAGCGATCAGGCCGCGGCCTTGGCGAGCAGGGCCGCAATCTCATCCTTCAAATGCAGGCGCTGTTTGCGCAATTCCTCTTCGCGCTCATCACTTGCCGCCTCGACCCGCGTTTCTACGCGGTGAATGTCCCGGTTCACCTCATGATAGGCGTCGGCGAGTTTAGCGAAATGAGCGTCTTCCGTTTTCAGCTTGTGAATAAGATCCGCATGTTCGGGAAACTCTTCGGCGAGTTCGTGAGGCGTGTGGGTCATTGGGCTGGACTCCTTTTGTTTCTTCAAATCTGGCGCAGATCATTGCCAGCGCCATTGACCCCAGTCAATTCCCGGCGAAATCATGGGCTTGCGCCCTTCTTTTCACCCCGAATTCCGGCCTTGCGCGAAGATGGAAATACGCTATCAAGGGCGTCCCGAAACCGGGCGGCGCGGGTATAGCACAATGGTAGTGCAGCAGCCTTCCAAGCTGAATATGCGGGTTCGATTCCCGCTACCCGCTCCAGACCTCTCTTCAGCGTTGCTGATGACGGTCTTTACGGCCTCCAATCGCCCATCAAGTTCGATTCATCTCTTGAGGAACAGCTTTGGCGCGATCACATCCAGAAGGCTCCCTGGATCACCAAACTGGATTTGTTTCACGAAATCATGTGGACCCGAATGCAGGCTGAGTTCATCGAGCATCACGAAAGCTTCAACGCCTCAAAGATCGCGCAAATGAACAAGGTCGCGGACAATCTTGGGCTTACTCCGAAGTCACGGAAAATCCTCAAGGATCGCTGGCGCGACTGGATTGAGGATGAGGAAGAAGAAAGTCCGTTGGATCAATACTGACACTCATCGCTAATCCGAAAGCGCTAAACACGACGATACTTTCTAAGTTGTGCGCGCTCGGCAATGAGCTTGGTCTAGACCCTTCCATGCGCACTCTGATGGGGAATAAGGAGATAAAACCGCAGTTGAAACTGAGGGCGACGAGTTTTTACTTAAGGCGGTCTTGCCTATACGAACGACTGACGCACTAAGCTGCCATACCAAAATTCAAAACTACATTTTGTCGACTTCGTGCGATGCATACGCCATCACAGATTGCGAAACACTCGACAAAATGCGTACCTCGAAATTTAGTATGTTCGGGTTGTCTGAGGGTGTGGTGATCGGTTATCTCGCCGCGTGGCTGGCTGGTGTTATCGTCATTCTTCACCTTCCATTTATATAATTCGGCACCTGGGATATCTCGGGCATGTTCAAAGTCTATTTGTCTATCAACGTCAATTCGCCCCAATTTGTCTAAGACAAAGGCCCGAAAGCCTCCCTTTCTTTCGCGTACGTTCCCAATAACGCTCAGATCGTATTCGGTCAGTACGGGGATGCCTAGATCAAATAGGTATTGTTCGCTGTCATCCGCACGAACACGAGGGCTTGCTTCAACTATTTTTCGCGGACTTTCATGCTCTTCCAAATTTTCAAACTCAATCATGAATCCATCACGAGCAGCAATTATCTTGTGGCGTTGGGTCGTTGTTAGGTCCTCGACATATTCATCAATGAATCTGGTTGGGTCAGCCCTATCAGGAATCTGAGGCCGGTAAATGTACCGATCCAGTTGGCGCATCACATCGAAAATTGCTCCATATATATCGTCCTGCGAATTATTCGAGAAATGCCGAAATACAAGCTGTTCAAGATGGAAGGATTTCAGTTTTATATCTTCGTCTTGCGATTTTTGGTATGAGCGCCAGCCTTTTAAGAACTTCGTCGCTCGACGGAAATCCTCATTCAGATCATTCATGTCTTTAGCGGCCCGGTTATAACCGCGTGGATCGGAGG
>JAUIEG010000557.1 GCA_030428745.1 Alphaproteobacteria bacterium | reverse complement strand
GTGACGACGCAGGGGGCGGCGAATGACCCCGCTTGAGGAGACAACCAACAATCAACGCCATGCGGCGGACCCGGCGCGCTCCGTTTTTGTGATGGCGAACGCCGGGTCGGGTAAAACAAGGGTGCTGACCAATCGTGTGGCGCGGCTTCTTCTCGCCGGGGCGCCGCCGCAGAAGATACTCTGCATCACCTTCACCAAGGCGGCGGCGGCGGAAATGGCTGAACGGCTGTTCTCTGTGCTCGGCGACTGGGCGCTCGCCAGTGATGAAAAATTGGTGGAGGAGCTGGCGAAACTTGAGGGGCCGGGCGCCGGCACGAAGTCGGCCGACGATCTGGCGCAGGCGCGGCGGTTGTTCGCGCGCGCGCTTGAGACGCCGGGCGGCTTGAAGATTCAGACCATTCACTCTTTTTGTGAAAGCGTACTGCGCCGCTTTCCGATTGAAGCCGGCGCCCCGCCGGGCTTCACCGTCGTTGAGGATGCGCAAGCGACGGCGCTCCTGAATGCGGCGCTTGATGCGCTCGCCGTGAGCGCGCGAGATGACACGAGGATCGCCGCCGCCTTTGACCGCCTTTCTTTGAAGCGCAACGAAAACGATCTGCGCCAGCTTTTGATTGGCGCTGCGGCAAGGGGCGGTGTCGACGAAATCGCCACAGCCGCCACAGACCTCGCGAATGCGCTGGCGATCAATCCGGAGGAAACAGCGGTCGCAATCAAGCGCAAATTCATGAACGAAATTTCCGTGGAAGAGTTGCGTCGCGCCCATGACGGTCTCGCCGCGGAAGGAAAGCAGCCGCAGGCGGCGGCGTTGCGGTTATCGGCCTATTTCTCTGCGACGGACGATAGTGAGCGCTGGGACGCCCTCGTCAAAACCTTTCTTGTCGCTGATCAGTCAAAAACCGTGAACAGAATTGCGTCGAAAGCGACAGACAAGCACGACCCCTGGGTCGGTCCTTATGTGAACACGCTGAAAGAGCTTGTTTTCACGGAGTTGCAGGCCGTTCGCGCGCATGCGCTCTATGACGACACGCTTGCTTTCTGGCGGCTGAGCTCGGCGTTGAGTGAGCGCTATGCCGAAGCGAAGGCGGCGCGGGCGATGCTCGACTTCAATGATCTCATTGCGCGGGCCGAGGCGCTATTCCAGCGCCATGAGGCCGCCTGGATCATGTATAAGCTCGATTACGGCATCGATCACATTCTGATTGACGAAGCGCAGGATACGTCGCCCGGCCAGTGGGCGGTGGTTGAAAATCTGTTTGCCGATTATTTTTCCGGCGCTGGCGCGCGCGAGGCGTTGCGCAGTTTCTTCGCCGTCGGCGATATGAAACAATCGATCTATTCCTTCCAGGGCGCCGATGTTGGGCTATTCAAGGAAAAGGAACAGGATCTCGGCAAACGCCTTCACGAGGTCACGGAATACAGAAATATTCCGCTCACCATGTCGTTCCGGACCACGGAGCCGGTGCTGTCTTTCGTGGATGCGGCGTTCAACGACCCGCAGGCGGCCGAGGGGCTCGGTGAATTTCCGATTCCCGAACACGGCGTCTGTCGTGAGGGCGCGGCGGGCCTTGTTGAAATCTGGCCCTTAACGCCGCGCCCGGAAAAGCCTGAAATCAATCCCTGGGATGCGCCAGTGGACGCGCCGGAGGCGAGCCATCCGGTGCGGCTTTTATGCGATCGCGTGGCGTTGACGATCAAAGGCTGGCTGGACACGCGTGAGCCGCTGGAGTCACGCGGGCGGCCGATCCGCCCCGGCGACATCATGATCCTGGTGCAAAGCCGGGGCGCGCTTTTCCGCGAGATTATTCAGCGCCTTTCCGCCGCGGGCGTGCCGGTCGCCGGACCGGACCGGTTGAAACTTGCGGACGATCCGGCGGTTGAAGACCTTCTCTCTTATGCGCGTTTCGTATTGACGCAAGGAGATGACCTTTCGCTGGCGGAAACACTGAAAAGTCCGCTCTTCGGTTTTGACGATGACGCCGATCTTTTTCCGTTGGCTTATGCGCGCGGCAAAGGCGTCACGCTCTGGCGGTCTTTGCGGTCGCGGGCGGGTGAAAAGGAAGCATGGAAACAGGCGGCGGAGGAGATCGCAACGGCAAGAGGGCTTGCGCGCGCGCAAGGGCCTTATGCGTTTTTTTCTCATGTGTTGGAAACTGGTGCGCCATCAGGCCGCCAACGGTTTTTTGAACGCCTTGGCGAGGCGTCCTCTGACGCCATGGATGAATTGCTGCGTCAGGCGCTCGATTTTGAAAATAGCAATCCGCGCAGTCTTCGCGAATTTGTCGCCTGGTTCGACGGCGCCAGCGGAGACATCAAGCGCGAGATGGAGCGGGAGAACCAGTCGATCCGCGTCATGACGGTGCATGGCGCCAAGGGGCTGGAAGCCGACATTGTATTTCTTCTCGATGCGCATCGCGAAGCGAACACCAGAAATATCGGCCCGCTTCTCGATCCGCCGCCGGGCGCGGGTCTACCGGAAAGCGCCTCGTTGCTCGCCTGGTCAAAGGCGGAAGATGCGCCCTTAAGCGCTGAGGCGCGCGCTGAAAAAACCCGTCTTGCCTATGAAGAATATCGCCGCCTCTTTTACGTCGCGGCGACACGCGCGCGCGACCGGCTATTCATCTGCGGCATTGAGCAGGGCAACCGCAAGAACCCGC
>JAUIEG010000556.1 GCA_030428745.1 Alphaproteobacteria bacterium | reverse complement strand
CGTCGGGATGGGCCATCGCCGCCTCGTTATCATCGACCGCGAAGGCGGCGCCCAGCCCTTTCACACGCAATCGGGCGACATCCTCACTTACAATGGCGAAATCTATAATTACGAGAAACTCTCGCGCCGGCTTCAAGAGAATGTCCAGCTCAAAACCCGCTCCGACACGGAAGTCCTTGCCGAAGGCCTGTCGCGCGACGGCCCGGAATTCCTGCACAAGCTTCGCGGCATGTTCGCCTTTGGGTTTTACGAACCTGACGCGCACCGGCTGACCCTTGCGCGCGACCGTCTGGGCGAGCGGCCGCTTTATTACGCTGAGACCAATGACGGCTTTTTGCTGTTCGCCTCGGAGATCGGCGCCATTGCGGCGTCAGGCCTGATCGATCTCAGCCTCGATCCGCGCGCCATCGCTGATTATTTCTATTATGGCTATGTGCCGGATCCGAAGGCGATCTATCGCGGCGTAAATAAAGTCCCGCCAAGCGGCTGGATTGCGTTCGAGCGTGGAAAAAGCCCCCGTCACGAACGCTATTGGCGGCCTGTATTCACCAACGGGTCCGCGCTCGCCTATGATGAAGCTGCGGAGATGCTGTGCGCGCAATTGGATGACGCCGTAAAGGTGCAAATGATGTCGGATGTCCCGCTCGGCGTCTTTCTGTCAGGTGGTGTCGATTCCGCCTCTATCGTCTCCTCAATGGCCGAAGCAAAAGGCGCTATCACCGCCTGCACAATCGGTTTTGATGAGGCCGCCTATGATGAGCGGGCTGCTGCGCGCGAAATCGCGGAAAAATTCGGCGCCGTTCATTTCGAAGACGAGGCGCGCGCCGATTCAACAGATCTTATTGACCGCGTCGCCGCCGCCATGGGCGAGCCCTTCGCCGACGCATCCGCCCTGCCGTCCTTTCAAGTGGCGGAAATCGCCCGCCGCCACGTCACGGTGGCCCTCACCGGCGATGGCGGGGATGAAGTCTTCGCCGGTTATCGCCGCTATCCGTTCTTTCTTGCGGAAGAAAAGCTTCGCCGCCTGGCCCCGGCGCCAATACGCACCGCTCTTTTCGGACCGCTCGGCGCGCTTTATCCGAAACTTGACTGGGCGCCGAAATTTTTACGCGCCAAAACAACTTTTCAGGCGCTCGCCCAATCATCGGCGCAAGGATATGCGGATGCCGTCGCCATCAACCTGCCGTCGCGTATCGATGCACTGCTCAACGCCGATTTCAAAAGAACGCTCGGCGGCTATCGCCCGGCTTCTGTGATCGAGGAAGCAATGGAGAACTCCGGCGCCGAAGACCCGTTATCGCGCGCGCAATATGCCGATCTCATGACCTGGCTGCCTGGACGAATGCTGGTCAAGGTTGACCGCACCTCCATGGCGCATGGTCTTGAGGCGCGTCCGCCGCTGCTCGATCACAAGATCGTCGAATGGGCCGGCGCCATCCCGCCTGACTACAAACTGCAATATGGACAGGGAAAGCGACTGTTAAAGGACGCTTTCGTGTCGCGGCTCGGCGCGGATTATATCGCCCGGAAAAAGCAGGGCTTTGCGCCGCCCCTGCGGCAATGGATGCGCCGGGACCAGGACAATCCGGCCCTGCGCCTCAACGCCTCGCAGCATTGGCGCGAATGCGGGCTTCTCAACGAAACCGCTATCGACGCCATGATCCGCGATCACCGGTCAGGCCGGGCCGATTGCGCACAGGAGCTGTGGAGCGTCATCATGTTCGACGCGTTTTTGCGGACAACGCGCCGCTAGCGCTTCAATAACGACCGCAGCTTGTTACGCCAGGTCGGCCGCTCCAGAACCAGCGACGTCAGAATGGCGTGCGGTTCCCCAAGCCGGGATTTGTAATTGGCTTCACCGGCGAGCAGGTCATAAATCTCAAATCCGGCCTTCTGATAATGCTGCGCGGCGAGCGCATGGGCGACAAAGCCCGGCGTCAAACGATTGTCATCCTCGAACTTGAAACCGCTCTGATAATTCATCACTTCTTTGCCGTGCACAAAGTTATAAAGAACGGCGATCACGTCATCGCCAGCCTTCACTTCGAACAGGTGGCAATCGTCCGGCGCGTTTTTCTGAAGACGCTCATGAAACGCCGTTAAATGCGGGTTATCAAAGACGCCTGGCTTGCCGCGCGCAGCCCATCCGGATTTGTGAAGCGTTTTCAGACGATCCCAGGCAGCCGCCTTCTCTTCCGGCGTGCCCGCAATACGCACCGACAAAGGACCGCGTTCTTCATAAAGACGCACAGCGCGGCGTATCTTCGATTGCAAAGACGCGCTCAACCCGTCCATGAAATCGTCGCCAGCGAGATCGCAGCCATAGACCGGCTGTTCATTCAGAACACGTCCGGACATTTCGCAAATGGCGGCGGCGGAAAAAACGGCCGACATCATGTCGTCGGCGAGATTGCGAAACACAAAACCGTCCGCGCTTTCATTCTCCTCGATGATGGCGCAAACCGCATCCCGGCGCAGTTCATGGGACGCCTCACCCGTCGCGAGGAAGTCCACATATTCCGCATAGACCGCGTCACGCTGAGCCTCGCCGAATTCATGAAACCAGCTCTCACGCAAGCCAAGCAGCGGCGGCTTGCGCGGCGCCACGGAAAAGGCGCCCATCAGCTTCGGCGCACCCGCTACGCTGGCGCAAATCCGG
>JAUIEG010000555.1 GCA_030428745.1 Alphaproteobacteria bacterium | reverse complement strand
CATGTCCACGGGCAATCTCTATCGCTACTTCCCGTCCAAGCTCGACATAGCGGAAATGTTCGTGCGCATGCTCCGGCGCGAGCAGGTGGCGCGGCTTCGGGCTGTCGCTGATGACGGGACGCTAAGTCCGGCGGAAAAGCTGCGATCGTTTTTCCTCCGGAAGTTTCAGCTCTCCTATGAGCGCTTTCATGACAATCCGAAAGCCTATGAGCTCTCCAGCGAGCTTCTGACGTCCCGGCCCAAAGTCGGGATCGAATGGGAGAATGCGGAGGGCCGCGTGCTCGCGGAAATCCTCATTGCGGGCGATGCGGCGGGCGACTTCGCGGTGGAGCACGCCGCTGAGACCGCCAAGATCCTGCAGGACGCCGGCTATCGCTTCACCAGCCCGGCTGTCTTTCACGAGGGCGACTTTGACGAGCTTGCGGCGGAGTTGAATGGGATAATCGACCTCATTCTTGATGGTTTCGCCTATCGAGCAGCCAAGCGCACGGCCCTTGAGAAGCGTAGACAGGCGTAATTCGAAGCAGATTGCTTCAATATACAGCCTCAATATGTTAACGGAAGGCCCTTCAGACTCTCCGAAGGCGGCTATAACCCATTGAAATATATAACACTAAAGGCCTTTTTAGAAAAATTACGATTAAACAATGAATATTTATGATTACGTTCATTGACAAATCTTCAAGGGGCGCCTATCTCCCGCCTGCCGACGGTGAAATCGCCGCCGGAAATGCGCCCCTGCGGCGTTAAAATCAAAAAAGACCGACGCGCCAAAGCGGCGCCAAGATCAAGAAACGAACTGACAAAGAAAAGAGAAACCCGATGTCCACATTTCGCAATTTCGCCCTTCAGGCGGCAGTCACCCTGACCCTCACCGGCGCCCTTGGCGCAATTCTGTTCAGTGTCGCTGATTACGCCACTACCGGCGTCGTCACCGGCTAAGGATAAAATCCGAGACCCCTGCTGCTTCTTTTCCGTCCCCATCCCTTAAGGACGCACCCTCCCTTTGAAGCAGCACCCCTGGCGCGGAAGCCTGCCCCGGCTTCCGCGCCATTTTTGTGTAAAATTGGCGGATTCTGGCGTTCACCGACTAATTGAACAAAGTGAAACTGTGTGCGTTACACAATTTCAACCGTTTCGGATAAAGGTTGAGCATGAGCTAGTTGGGAAAGCGCCATGCCCGGATCGACCCGTTTCGCCGCCGCCGCCCATATTATGTGCCTGCTCGCCCGTCACCGCGACGGGCCGCAGACATCGGAAGCCCTCGCGAAAAGCCTCGCCACCAATCCGGCGGTCGTTCGCCGCCTTCTCGGCGCCCTGGCGAAATCCGGTCTCACCCAATCCGATCTCGGTAAAGGGGGCGGCGCCCGTCTCGCCAAGGGCCCCAAGAAAATCACGCTCGCCGATATTTACCGGGCTGTTGAAGCGCCGGGCCTTGTGGCCTTGCCCCGCGCGGCGCCGGACCCGTCCTGTCCGGTGGGCTGCAACATCACCCCGGCGCTCACCGCTGTGGGCGATGCGGCGGAAGCGGCCTTTCTCGCCTCCCTGGAAGCTGTCACCCTGAAGCAATTCGTCAAAGAAATTGCTGCAGGCGATGCTGCAGCAAAAAGCGCAGCATAAATCTTTTTGCTGCGCTCTATGTCGCAGCAATTATCTGCGGAAAATGAGTGAAATCAGGCCTTTGGGCCTTTCCGTCCGGAGCCGAAGCGCTTGCCCTCGCCGGGATCGGCCAAGGGCCAGCGCGCCCGCGGCGCCATGGCCATAGCCTCGTCCTGTTGCGCCGCAAGACCGGCGGCGAGGCGTTCCGCCCCCGCCCAGGCGATCATCGCCCCATTATCGGTGCAATATTTCGGCGGCGGGGCGATCAATTGCCATGAATTTGCTGCGCATAATTGCTGCAGCATTTTTTTGATGGCGCAGTTCGCAGCGACGCCTCCGGCGACCACCAGACGGCCTGCGTCAGGCATCAGCGCCATGGCCTTTTCCGTCCTGTGGGCGAGATGGCGGGCGGCGGCTTCCTGAAAAGACGCCGCGAGATCGGCGACATCCTGACCGGTCGGATTTTCAAGCCGGGTCGCCGCCTCTCGCACAGCGGTTTTCAGGCCGGAAAACGAAAAATCGCAGCCCTCATGTTTGAGGAGCGGCCGCGGCAGGTCGAACCGGTCGGCCCTACCGCCAACCGCCGCTGATTCCACCCTGGGGCCGCCCGGCGCGCCGAGCCCCAACAGCTTTGCGGTCTTGTCAAAGCTTTCCCCGGCCGCGTCGTCAATCGTGGTGCCGAGGCGGTCATACGCGCCAACGCCGCTGACCCGGATCAGCTGGGTATGGCCGCCGGAGATGAGCAAAAGGAGATAGGGGAAGGGCGCGTCCTCGGTCATCCGCGCCGAGAGGGCGTGACCTTCGAGATGGTTCACCGGAACGAGCCGCAGCCCATGGGCCATGGCGACAGCTTTCGCGGTGGTGAGCCCGACCATCACCCCGCCCACAAGGCCGGGCCCGGCGGTCGCCGCGACTGCATCCAGATCGGCGAAAGTAACGCCTGCTGTGGCGACGGCTTTCTCAATGGTTCCGTCGAGACGCTCCACATGAGAGCGCGCGGCGATCTCCGGCACGACGCCGCCAAAGGCCGCGTGGTCATCATGCTGCGTCCAGACTTCATTG
>JAUIEG010000008.1 GCA_030428745.1 Alphaproteobacteria bacterium | reverse complement strand
AGCGAAGTCTCTGGCGACCGGCGACCCGCGCGAAGGCAAGACGCCGCTTGGCGCCGTGGTCGACAAGAAAACGGTTTCGAACGTCAATGCGCTGATCACCGACGCAGCGTCAAGGGGCGCGAAGATCATCGCTGGCGGCACGGCGGAAACGGTGTTGATGCCAGCGACGGTTGTCGACGGCGTTACCGCCGACATGAAAATCTATCGTGATGAAAGTTTCGGCCCGGTGGTCGGCGTCATTCGTGCGAAAGACGAAGCCGACGCGATCCGCCTCGCCAATGACTCAGAATACGGGCTTTCGGCTGCGGTCTTCACCCGCGATACGGCGCGCGGCCTCAAGGTGGCGCGCAAAATTCATTCCGGCATTTGCCACGTCAATGGCCCGACTGTTCACGACGAGGCGCAGATGCCGTTTGGCGGCGTCGGCGCTTCCGGTTACGGCCGCTTCGGCGGCAAGGCCGGAATCGACAGTTTTACGGAATTGCGCTGGATCACCGTCGAGACGGAATCCGGCCATTTCCCGATCTAACAATCAGAACAACAGGAGCCGACCGTGAGTGAGCGCGCAGAAGAAGATACCGTTTCGTATGAAATTGAGAACCGCATAGCGTGGGTGAAGTTCAACCGGCCTGAGAAGCGCAATTGCATGAGCCCGAAGCTCAACCGCCAGATGCTCCGCGTGCTCGACAAGCTGGAGTATGACGACACTGTCGGGGTTCTGGTCCTGACGGGCGAGGGGACGGCGTGGTCCGCCGGGATGGATCTCAAGGAATATTTCCGCGAGACCGAGGCGCAAGGGCTCGCCGGAACGCGCGGCGCGCAGCGCGAGGCCTATACGTGGTGGAAACGCCTGCGCTGGTTTCAGAAACCGACCATAGCCATGGTCAATGGCTGGTGCTTCGGCGGCGGCTACGGCCCGCTCTATGCGTGCGACCTGGCGTATGCGGCGGAAGATGCGCAATTTGGTCTTTCTGAAGTCAACTGGGGCATTCTGCCGGGCGGCGGCGCAACGAAAGTTGCGTTTGAATTGATGCCGTTCCGCAAGGCGATGTATCACGCGATGCTCGGTGAAAATCTTACCGGCGCGCAGGCGGCCGAAGAGGGCCTCGTCAACGAAGCGCTGCCGGCGGACAAGCTGAAAGCCCGCGTCACGGAAGTCGCGACGAAGCTGCTGGAGAAAAATCCGTGGACGTTGAAAGCAACGAAAGATGCCATGCGCCGCGTTGGTGAAATGACCTATGAGAACGCTGAGGACTATCTCATCCGCGCGCAGGAAGCGTTGAACTTCTTTGACGGCGAAGCGCGCAAGGAAGGCATGAAACAATTCCTCGACGATAAGACCTACAAACCCGGCCTCGGCTCCTACGATACCTCGAAACAGAAGAGCTGAGGGGCAGACGATGTCGGCGCCCGTTGACGATCTCGGGATGCGGGCGCGGCTGCGCCCCGGCGCGCTCGCCGTCGCGGACCTGACATCGGACCGCCGCTGGACCTATGCGCAATTCGACGACGCGGTCGCGCGCTGTGCGTCGGCGCTCGCCGGGCACGGGGTGACGGCGGGCGAGCGCGTGGCGGCGCTGTCGAAAAACTGCGCAGAGCTCGTCATGCTGCATCTCGCCTGCGCGCGGCTCGGGGCGATTTACGTTCCGCTGAACTGGCGCCTCGCCGCGGAAGAGCTGCGCGGGCTCATCGAAGACGCCGGGCCGAAGCTTCTTATTCTCGACGAGACCCTCGACAACGCGGTGTTCGAGGGCGTTTCGCTCGAAACCTTGCGCACCGAGATTGAGGCGAGCGCGCCCTATCGCGGCGGGCCTATCGACGGGGAGAGGCCCTCGCTCATTCTTTATACCTCGGGAACGTCGGGCCGGCCGAAAGGCGCGCTATTAAGCGAGCGCAATCTCGCCGAAACCGCCATCAATTTTTCCATTCTCGGCGCCGTCAACGAAGACAGCGTTTTCCTGTGCGACTCGCCGATGTTTCATGTCATCGGCCTCGTCACGAATTTGCGGCCCGGGATGATGCGCGGCGGCTCGCTGCTGATCTCCGACGGGTTCGTTCCTGAGCGCACGCTCGCCCGGCTCGGCGATCCGGCGCTGAAAGTAACGCATTATTTCGGTGTGCCGCAGATGGCGCAGGTGCTGCGCGCTGACCCGGCTTACGATCCGAAAAAGCTGCAGGGCCTGACGGCGCTCTTTACAGGCGGGGCGCCGCACCCGGCGGCGAATATCCGCGCCTGGCTCGCCGATGGCGTGCCGGTCGTCGACGGGTTCGGCATGAGCGAGGCCGGGACTGTGTTCGGGATGCCGCTCGACCCGGATATCATCGACCGCCATGCGGGATCTGTCGGCGTCGCGACGCCGCGGGTCGCGGCGCGCATCGTCGATGCTCAGGAAACGGACGTTCCCGTTGGAACGCCGGGGGAGCTGCTTCTCAAGGGCGACAACATCACGCAAGGCTACTGGCGGCGCGAGCAGGAAACGCAGGACGCCTTCACCGAAGACGGCTGGTTCCGGACCGGCGACATCGCGCGCATGAATGAGGAAGGCTTTTACTGGCTGGTCGACCGGCGCAAGGACATGTTCATCTCCGGCGGCGAGAACGTCTATCCGGCGGAGCTCGAAGCGGTGGTCGCGGCCATGGCGGGCGTCAAGGAAGCGGCGGTCGTCGGCGTGCCGGACGCGCGATGGGGCGAGGTCGGCCATCTGTTCTGGGTCGCGCGAGAGGGCGCGTCCATCGACCAGACCGCCATTGAAGCGACATTCAACTCGAAACTCGCGCGCTACAAAATTCCGAAACACTATTCGCGGATCGACGCCTTGCCTCGAAACGGCGCCGGCAAGGTCGTGAAGATGGCTCTACGCGAACTGGCGCGCAAGGGAGAACTATGATGAAGACACAGGTTGCAATTATCGGCGCAGGCCCGTCCGGGCTGATGCTCGGCCATCTCCTGCGCCAGGCGGGTCTCGACGCCGTCATCATCGAGCGCCAGACGAGGGATCATGTTCTCTCCCGCATCCGCGCCGGCGTCCTTGAGACCGTGACGACGGACATTCTCGAAGACCTCGGTATCGCGGACCGCATGCGCGCCGAGGGGCTGCCCCATGACGGCTTCAATCTCGCCGACGGCGAAAGGCTGATCCGCATCGATCTGAAGTCGCTCGTCGGCAAGCATGTGATGGTCTACGGTCAGACCGAACCGACAAAGGATCTGATCGACGCGGCGCCGTCACGCGGGCTCGATATCGTCTGGCAGGCGGAAGACACAGAGCTGCATGATGTCGAGAGCGATGCGCCCTACATCACCTATCGCAAGGACGGCGCCGAGCATCGCATCGACGCGCGCTTCATCGCCGGCTGCGACGGTTATCACGGGCCGTCGCGCAAGGCGGTTCCGGCGTCGGCGGGCCGCGAGTTCGAGAAGGTCTATCCGTTCGGCTGGCTCGGCATTCTCGCCGACGTGCCGCCCTGCAATCACGAACTGATCTACGCCAATCACGAGCGCGGCTTCGCGCTCGCTTCCATGCGCTCGCCGACGCGGAGCCGCTATTACATACAGGTCCCGCTGACCGAGAAGCTTGAGGACTGGCCCGACGACAGGCTGTGGGACGAGCTTTGCCTGCGCCTGCCGCCGGAAGCGGCGGAGAACGTCGCCCGCGGTCCGGCGCTCGAAAAGTCGATTGCGCCCTTGCGCTCCTTCGTGTTCGAGCCGATGCGCCATGGCTCTCTGTTTCTCGCTGGCGACGCCGCGCATATCGTGCCCCCGACCGGCGCCAAGGGGCTCAACCTCGCGGCGTCCGACGTGCGCTATCTTTGGCGCGCGCTGGTCGCCTGGTTCGAAAAGAATGACAGCGACGCTGTCGTCGCTTATTCGGATAAGGCGCTGGCGCGGGTCTGGAAATCGGAGCGGTTTTCCTGGCAGCTGACGACGCTGATGCACCGTTTCCCGGCGGACGGCGCTTTCGACCGGCGCGTCCAGGTGGCGGAGCTCGATTATATCGCCTCGTCGGAGGCGGCCCGGCGCACGGTCGCCGAGAATTATGTCGGCCTGCCGCTTTAACTTGGAAGGTTTGTGGCCGTGCATTTTGTGGCGAGCAGCAAGGTCGCGTAAGCAGTTCAATCCTTCACTATCAACTGGATTTGCGGGGCCGCAAAGTCGCGAATGCATCGGGTTGTTGGCTATACATGCGCCGATGGAACTGGCGCTTTTCTGGAACTCGAGAACGTTTTGAGCCGGGTTGGCGTGCAGTCATGCTCTCTTGTTGGAATGGTCAAGGCGGACGTGTTCCGCTTGACGCACCGCGCGAACTAACGGGCTTGATTGACAGTTTTCGATATCAGGGAGATTTGCTCTCTACCTAGGCAATTTGGGGCAGCCAAAGCCTGTAACCCACATTTTACACCAAGGCATAAGACGGAAAATCACCACCTGGAACCAGAAGTCACCATTCGTCTTGTTCACTAGTTGTGCCTCGTCCGCTAAAGTCAAAACGACGTACAAAGATGTTTAGAAAACTGTAAGCGAACGAAAAAACGCTCGGACAAAACTAGCGTGTCAAATTAGTCTGTAGACGGAAGCAGCAGGTACTTTAAGGAGGGGAATATGAAAAAGCACCTTACAATGAAGATGTTCGCGGGAGTCAGTGTCGGCGCTATAGTGATCGGCGTTGGTCCTGTCTCAGCTCAATCTACTGACGAGATCATCGTCACCGCCACAAAACGCGAACAATCAATTTCGGATGTTCCGATCAGCATTGCTGCTTTGGGGCGGCAGTCCTTGGATAAACAGGGAATTCGAGATATTAGCGATGTGGCCCTTACTGTGCCTGGCCTGCGAATGGACGATCGCGCCGTCGGCGGCAGCGGCATTTCTATTCGAGGGATTTTTTCCAACACCGGCGCCTCGACGACCGGGGTGTATATCGACGATACATCAGTTGCCGTGCGCACAGGGATCGACGCAAACATGCAGCCGATTTATGCCGGCCTTTTCGATATTGACCGGGTTGAGGTGTTGCGCGGACCGCAGGGCACTTTGTATGGTGCGGGATCCGAGGGTGGAACGGTGCGGTTCATTTCGACGCGGCCAAGCCTCGATGAGTATTCAATCTATTCCCGCGCGGAAGCTGCGACAACCAAAGAGGGAGAGCCGACTTATGAGGTCGGTGTCGCCGGCGGCGGGCCGATCGTGGATGGTGTTTTGGGCTTCAGAGCAAGCCTTTGGAAGCGCCAGGACGGAGGATGGCTAGACCGGATCGCGGATACGGAATTTGACGACGGCAGGTTGCTTGAGGAAGATTCCAACCGCAATACGACGCATTCTGCAAGGGCGTCTCTTCTTTGGCGACCGGCCGAGGGCGTGTCGGTGATGCCGTCATTTTATTTTCAGGACGCCCGTTAAGATGATTCTGACAGTTATTTCGAACGCGATGGAATATATATACGCGAGGGCAG
The DNA here is from genome assembly GCA_030428745.1 of Alphaproteobacteria bacterium. Lineage (GTDB taxonomy): Bacteria > Pseudomonadota > Alphaproteobacteria > Caulobacterales > Parvularculaceae > Hyphococcus. The sequence goes on along the minus strand of JAUIEG010000008.1, from coordinate 10,471 downwards.
AATTCCGCTCCCAACAAAGTCCGTGGCAAAGGTGGCGTCGAATACTATTGAATTCGCCGCAGGACCCGTCGACGTTACCGCAGTCACGTCGTATCTTGATGCGAAGGGTGACTCTGTCGGGGACATTTCCATCAACGACGCCAGAACGATTGTTTTATTTGGCAATCTTACGCAGCAATTTTTGGCGGACGACCCGGCCTTTTTTGGGGGCGTGCTTGGATTACAGCCCTATTCCCCGCCGGACTTGGCCACAGTGCTAGATGCATTTCCTGACTATTTGGCGCCATATATCACGAAATCTCGAATGAAGCAGTGGTCTCAAGAAGTTCGGTTCGCTTCAAACACAGAGGGGCGCTTATCGTGGGTCGCTGGCATGTATTGGCAGAAAACAAAAGCTACGTCAGATCAATCGGAGCCTCAGCCCCTCTTGTACCCATTGGCTGAACTTGCGATTGGGCCTACCGAGAATGTCGCCTTTTGGTTTACAGGAGATCTCTTGCCAGGCGACATTTCCTACAAACAGGACACCATAAATAACGACAGTCAGTTAGCTGCATTTGCGGATGTGACATTTGATGTGACAGATCGGCTTAGTTTGATTGGCGGCGTGCGAGTCGCAAGAACGAAATTTGAGTTTGCGACGGCGCAAGCGGGCCCTTGGGTCGGCGATCCGCGATCAGATTTCGGCGACCAAAAAGAAACACCGGTAACGCCTAAGTTTAGCGCAACCTACGACATCGACGGCGGTGTGGTTTATGCGACTGCTGCAAAAGGATTTCGAATTGGAGGAGCGAATCCTTCGCTTGGTTCTCTGGGCTCATGTGCCGCAGAGGTCGAGAGCCGGTTCGGGGCCGGAAATGACAACCCGCTCACCTATGATTCTGACTCGGTCTGGAGTTATGAAGTTGGTGCGAAAAAAAGCAATATTGCTGATCGGGTGAGCGTAGCGGCGAGTGTATTCCGTGTAGAATGGACCGATATCCAGAACTCTGTAGTTCTTGATTGCCTCTTTAATTATACGGACAATCTCGGAGAGGCGGTTAGTCAGGGCTTCGATCTATCCCTGAATGCGCAAGTCAATGATTTGCTGAATTTGGGAGCAGACATTGGCTATGTTGATGCTCATTTTACGACGGACACCTACAGTTCAGGCGGATCTGAGCCGATAGACGATAGCGACCAATTATTGTCAATGAAAGATGATTCGGTTGGCGGACCGAAATGGACAGCTCATTTGTTCGCTGATCTTCAGATCCCTTTGAGCTCGACTGGGGGCGGAAGTTTATATGCGCGGACGGACTACAACTATGGCTCTTCTTATGCGATCGATCCACGTTCTCCGGGAGTTTTCGGATCAGATAATCTGCTCTTAGGGGACACCGACCCCTTGCATCTTGTGTTTGCTCGAGTGGGGTATCGAAAGGACAATTGGGATATATCGCTTTTTGCTGACAATCTTTTTGATGCGGATCCGCGCATATCGCGCACGGATTTTGCCGGAGCAATAACGAGCCGGACTCCGCGGCCTCGCACTGTTGGCGTGACGATTACCTTTGCTAATTAGCCCTGAAAGACTTCAGTAGTCGGCCAGCTGGGCTTGTTGATAGGAGAATTGACATCCCAGTCTGGCCTGTCTGCAGCGACCGTGAGGGCATTGCGAGGCTTAATTTCGATGACTTGATCTGACCAGGCAATCGGCCAGGTCTTCATGGTTTTAAAACGGGTTGAGGTTTCTCGATAAATCTCATCGGTTGGAATAACTTGAAGAAAGCAGCGCTTTTGTGAGGATAGAAATCAAAACGTCGTCCTTGGTGATCGCAGTTCTTTTCTTCCTGTTGCTTTGCGCCTGTGAGACGAATCGAGTCCAGTTAATTTCGTCGAATGACGACCCCTACACGGGAGTTTGGGTGCTACAAGAGAGCGAGGGAGCAATACCGCGGGGGACCTCACAGAAGCTTACAATACAAGTTGTGGAAAACTACGAGATTTATCGTTCGGAGCTTATTGTGCCTGAGGGGAAGCGACAGGTGACGTTTTATGCGGCCCCATATGATGGAGTCGAACAACCGAGCAATACCGTTGTGGTCGAGGCGAACGGCAATGTCGCTTGGAATGAGGGTTTCGTCCGTGTGCGCAAAAACAGTCACCTTGTTCGTGAGCGCTACTGGAAAAATGACGATGGCAAAATAAGACTCCTTCGTCGCAGTTTAACACGAGGCCTGGATGAGATGCATTCGCAGGTCGTGGAGTTTGACAACCACGGAAACGAGAACGTGGTTGGGACGCTCGTCTTTCGGCGTGAGAAGGTTGACGGTTGGGGACGCAAGTAGAATTCGGTATATTAAGCGATAAATTCCTTCGGCTTGCGGCCAGAATAATTGGTGATTGAGATGCACCAGTTGTGGTTCTTTTGTTGTCTTGCGGACCCCCTTTATCGATGTAACGGTTGAACGCCGTAACTGGAATTAGCTGTTACGGCAGACGATAGATAATTTTCGCCTTCGAGGTGAGCGGGAGTGCACCTTTTCATCAATCTAAAGCTTAGGCGCAGCCTCGCGCCGTTTTGACCATTAGCGTGCAACTAGGCGAGAGAAAGAATGGGGAAAGAATGAAAGTTGGAATCACTAGATGGGTCTTTGGCGCTGTTGCTGCGTTTGCCGTGATATTCTCGGTAAGTTCCGCTTTGCACGCGAAAACCTTGCAAAGGCCCTATGCGGATTTGTTGTTGGTAAATGGCAAAATAGTGACGGTTGATGAAAGCGACGCGATTGCCGAATCCGTAGCGATTATTGGAGAGAAAATTTACGCAATTGGGACAACCAAGGCGCTTGCCGACTTAAAGGGCGAAAAGACGAGAGTAATTGATCTTAACGGAAAGACCGTCTTACCAGGGTTTATTGATGCGCATTCTCACATCGAAGGTATGGCAAATGTCGAGGCCTTTAGCATAAACATACAGGTTCCACCGCTGGCAGGGCCTGACGAAATTATAAAGGTCCTCGTAGAATACGCAGAAACAGTGCCCGCCGGGACCTGGATATGGGGGCAAGGCACCTACAACCAAGTGATGCCTACACGCCAACAATTGGATGCAGCCCTGCCTGACCATCCCGTTCGTCTAGATTGGAGCAGTCACGATTCTCTAATAAATCATAAGGCGGCCGAGGTTATGGGAATGGGAGCGGATTACCCTGATCCAGCCGGAATGGGCCGTTATGAGCGTACCACTGGCGGGGAGATTATGATCATCCGCGATGCGCCTGCTCCATGGCCAAAACGAGACCGCCTTGAGGGAAAGGAATTAAAGGAAGGCGTTAGGGCTATTCTCGAGGATTTCTATCTGAAGAAGGGCGTCACAACCGTTCAAGACCATGTCAATGAAGCGACGTTTAGAGCATATTTGGATTTAAAAAAGGAGGGTCGCCTGCCCACAAGGATTCGCGCCACTTCTTTCGTATTTCCGAAAGGCAGCGAGTTCTCTCCCGAAGGGAAAAACTCAGTTCTGAGAAACTGGTCCGGCACCGGCTTTGGCGACGATTGGCTTTATTTCGGGGCGGTGAAAATGTTCATGGACGTCGTGTGGTGGACGACGGCTTATACTTATGCGCCGGCTTGGGAAGGGTCGGGTACAACGTGGATAGCTGACAACCATGGCCATGCGGTTTGGAAGCAGGAAGAGGCAAATGAGGTCGTTTTGCAAGCCCAACAAAAAGGGTGGCAAATCCAGACTCATGCTAATGGCGATCGCGCTCAAGACCGGATTTTGGATGCTTACGAATACGCCCAGTCAAAAGCGCCGGTCAAAGATCCGCGATATCGGATTGAGCATTTTGGGCACTTTCTGCAATTGGATGGCCGGGCGCCAAAACGTCTGGAACGTATGAAAGAGCTTGGCGTGATTCCATCAATGCAAATCGCGTTTTTATGGCGATTGACGGACATCAATGTGAACGAGCCGGGAATACTATTTTTTCCGCTGCGCAAGCTCATAGACGATGGATTTCATATTGCAGGAGGCGTTGACACTGTCGGTACACAAAACTTTGCAACATCTCCGTTCTTTTCAATTTCGCGTGCTGTGTTGAGAGATACGAAGTATGGAACAGTCGTACAGCCTGAGCAGAGCATTACGCCTATGGAAGCGATCAAGATGTTCACCATCTGGGCCGCTGAGGCAGGATTTGTCGATGACAAATTAGGCAGTCTCGAAGTAGGAAAGCTTGCTGACCTAATTGTGCTTTCGGCCGACCCTTTAACCGTTCCACACGAAGCTTTGCAGGATATTGAGGTAGAGATGACAATTATTGATGGGCGTGTTGCATTCAAGCGATAGGCCGACAAGGTCCAATTGTTGCTTTACTGCACCAAGCTTCTGTTGGATCGCGACCAAAGCAAGAGATTCCGCCCGCTTCAGTGGAATTCCGCCAAGTGGGTTCGCCATATTGCGTGAGCGTGAGCAACTTGGGTGTGCTTTGAATTTGTCTGTGCAAGGTGTATGTCCAATGACCAGCATAACCTTTCGATTACAACTCCGCTACGAGTTCGTAAGCTCTGTGTTGGAGCCACCTGTTCACGGTGAGCGACGACAGTCGAGCGCAAGATCAGCCCGTTCGCCATAGCTGCGCTCATTTATTTCGGTGTGCAACAGTGATGCGCCGCCGGATCAGCCGGCTTGAATGTAAAATTGAGAAGGGGCTCGCGCCCGGCGGCGGCGTCGACTTACATAGAGCGTATGAATGATCCGGAATTCATATGGCTCACAAAGAGAAGGCTTTTCCCTTAAGTTAAGGCAATGCAATTTGTTCGCGACATCATTACATCCCTTTATGACCGCCTTGAGCAAGGCGGGGCGGTGGCGCTTGTAACGCTCGTGAAGATTGACGGGTCCTCGCCCCGGCCATTGGGCGCGCAAGCCGGCGTGTGCGACGACGGGCAGGTCTTCGGCATGATCACCGGCGGCTGTGCGGAAAAGGCGATTGTCGAAGAGGCGATGCGCTTGATTAAGGCCCAGAAAAACAAGCTCGTGCGGTATGGCGCAGGCTCGCCCTATATCGACATCGTCTTGCCCTGCGGTTCGGGCATCGAGCTTTTTATCGAGACCCGCAACAGCGCGGAAATAATTCGCAAGGCCCACGCCGCCATGCGCGAGCGGGCCATCTCCGCGATGATTATCGATCTCGACGCGCTCACATCGGTGTTTTCGCGGGAAGTTAATCTCTCCCCAAACGATCGGCGTTTCGTGAAAGTCATTAAGCCTTCTTATCGCATTTATGCTTTCGGGGAGGGGACAAATCTCGCAAGTTTTTGCCTGCTGGCTCATACTGCCGGTTTTTCGGTTAAAGCGTTCAGTCCGGATGAGACCGCGCTCGCCTTTCTTGGCCGTAGAGGCATTTCCGGCCGCCAGATTTGCCAAAGGAGTGACTATTCGGTGATCCCTCTCGACCCCTTCACGGCGATTGTGACGCTCTTCCATGAGCATGATTGGGAGACTGGCATATTAGAGGCGGCGCTTAATTCAGACGCCGACTATATCGGCGCCTTAGGCAGCAAGCGCACCCATGAGGCGCGCCTTGATCAACTCGCAAGCCGCCCTTCGACAAAATACCCAGCGGAACTCATCCGGGGTCCGGTTGGCCTCGATATCGGCGCAGAAGATCCAAACGAGGTCGCCATCTCGATCCTTGCCGAAATCGTTTATTTAAGACGGGGGAGAGGCTGATGCGCATAGCGGGCGTTATTCTCGCCGCGGGATCGTCGCGCCGCTTTGGCGAGGCGAACAAATTGCTAGCTGACCTCGACGGAAAACCAATCCTTTCTCATGTCCTGGAAAAAGCAATACGCCTGCCACTGCAAAATGTCATTGTCGTTATTAATCCCGATGATGCAGCCACCGCCGCGCTTTGTGACGGCGCCGGGCTCATGACCGCTAAAAACGAAAGAGCAGCGGAAGGGATCGGGACCTCGATAGCCGCCGGCATGGAATTAGTCAGGTACGAACCGGCGGTGATGATCATCTTGGGCGACATGCCCTTCATAAAAGGCCGTACGCTCGAAGCGCTTCTAACTGCAACAAGCAACGTACCGGACAGAGCGATTGTCGCGCCCTATTGTAATGGCCGGCGCGGAAATCCTGTCATCTTCCGGCGCGCTTGGTTTGCAGCGTTAACGGCGCTTGGCGGCGATAAGGGCGCAAGCGCGCTTGTTGCAGCGAATAAAGAATACCTTATCCCTGTTGCGGTCGACGATCCTGGCGTCCTCGCGGATATCGATGCGCCTTCTGACATCAGGGCGCTTGCAGCAAATCGGCCGGGCGGGTGAAACCAGCATGATTGCAACAGACTGAAATCAGGCGGATTTTCGACAAGGGAAAAGGAACGCCCACTCTCGGCCTTGCCCAGGGCGGGGAGGCGCTTATGCGCATTTGCACGCCGTTGCGATCAAGCGCCAGTTCCTTGGCGGTGCTGGCGGTACTCTTGATCGACATCACGCGCCCGGCGAAAAGCGCCACGAAAAGACCGCCAAGCGGCAGACCCATGGTAAGCGCTGTGCCAGGGCCACGGATTCGAGACCAAGCGAGCGCGTTATGATGGTTGAGTTTCCTCTTTGACAATCAAGTTTTGTTCTTATTGTATGAGAACGGAAGGAGATCATCGATGCGGGCCTGCGGCCAGTCATAGACGATCTTCGTAAGGACGTAGGCGAATTACACCTGTGGATTAACGTAGTAGACGCGGCAGGTGACGGCGAGCTTCGAGAGGATCGTCCGATGTCGGCGCCAGTTTTGCTGCCGACGAAGAGATGATTCCGGCGCCCACGGGCGGGCGGCCTTACCGGGCGCCCGACTTTCGTCGCTCAGCGCGAACGGGTGGCGCCAACGCAGAGCTTGCGAATTTGCGGCGTGCCACATCGTTGCAGCGGCGCGAAGGGAATTCACTCGCCACATTAATCGCTTTCCGTTCAAAGCAACCGCCATCGCGTCGTTTTGGAGGCCATAAAAAGCTTGTAGTCACGGCGCCAAAGACGGGCGCTAAACAAACGGACGTAAAATGATTGTCATCAGGCGTGGCGATGCGAAGCACGGCCGTGCATCTTAAATGCAGATATCCGTTCGCGATAATCCAACAAAATATCATACGCAGCAACAGTGTCATGTCATCGGCGTCCCAATTGGTCGTTACGGGGCGCAACGCTTTCACCGCCAGTTCTATAGATCCGTCATGTTAATTCTTTCAACGAAGTCCCAGGAGAGGCGCCATGTCTTCCATAGCGCGGCGGCGTCCATCTGCGTTGTTCAGGTGAATGTCGAAGCGCCCAACGAGAAGCGCATCGGGAAAAATTGCCGGGCATTGCGACAAATGCGTGGGCGGAAGTGTCGAAGCCGCAATGTGCTGCCGTTCCAAGGTAGGCGGATTTACCGGCCGTCAATGATTCAAAACCGGCACCTGGGGACTGCTTAAGAGTATGCATAAGGCCGCGGTTTTCGCGCCATGCAGCTCTCCTTCTGCGGTGAGCGTCATGGAAGTTTTTATCTGCACGCCTGACACGCGCGGTGCGGTCGCAATGGCGAACATATCGGCCAACGAAGTTCTAGGGTTTCATCAAACGTCCGCGTAGGGCCACTGTTAGCATCTGTAAACCGCCCATTGCGAAATCAGTCCGGCAATCCGCTCCGCAATATGTCTGCCAGCATATCCTGTTTCTAGCCGGAGTCGGTTACAGTGATATGGGACGACATCTACGGTTTCCCTGTGGTGACGTGGTCGCGCTCGTTGCGGGCGTTCAGGATGGGATCGAGCCACCCTTCCGTCAATAGGCTTTCAATAAATGGCAGCAGCGCGCCGTGCCGCTTCACCGTCAGATTAAATTCTGGAGTCGGAGCAACCCGCTTGGGTTGATCCGGAAACCGCTGCGCGTTGGCCGCTTCGCTCGCGACCCTGAACGACTCGAGGAATCGGAGATACGCTGTCGCGCGCCGATCTGTAAGGTCGCCGAGGCCGTCCTAGATTGCGGCGGGCTCGGTTCCCGGTCGCTACGGCGCCCGGTCCTGGTTGAATTCGAGGTTGCCAATCGAGTGCGCTGACCCTTTCGGCCGAATAGAAAAAGGCGGTCATCCATCGTAGGCGCTAGTTTTTTTAGCGCTTGCCCGGAGAGATAGGTTTGCGGGCACAGGTAGCGTGAAATGCGGAGGGCGTGGTCGAGAATGACGGCGTCACCGTCACCATCCAAGTCCACCAATTTTCCGCTCTTGATTGGCGTCAGGCGGCCGCGTTCGACGCCGTAATTGCCGCGATGTTTATCAATGGTCTCGCCAACAATGCGAGGGCCGACAAACATAGATCGCTATTAGGGCAGGGCCGCCAATGATCGATCTTAGCCTCCTGCCTTGCAAATGCCATGCGGGCTTGGCGAGGGAGCATGTCTGCGCCTTTACAACTGGACCTCTAAGAGAAAAGCAGAGAGCTTTCTTCCAACCCCGCCATTAGTCCGCAGGCCGATAACGTGGCCCTGCTGTGCAGCCCTATCCAAGCGTTGCAGGACGTTGTCGGGCGTTGCCGAAAATGGCCTGCGCTCCAACTCCCTACCGCATCCCAATCCCGCGATGATCTTCATCGAGACGATTGAGAGGGAGCAGGCCTCATGCTGGCGAACGCAACGCGGAACGAAACGGACGAACGTCACATCACGATGTTGCGTACGGCGTTCTCGTCCGTCATCCGCGATGCGCTTTCGGAGCCCGACACGATCGAGATCATGGCCAATCCCGACGGATCGGTCTGGATCGAAAAGGCCGGGCGCGGCGTCGTCGCTTCCGATCATCGTCTCGAGCCCTGCGACCGGGAGCGTGTCATCCGCCTGGTCGCCTCCGCGGCGGGAGAGGCCCTCTGCCGCAAATCCCCGATCGTCTCCGCAGAACTCCCCGGCGGCGGCGAGCGGTTCGAAGGGCTTCTCCCGCCCATTTCCTCGGCGCCGTGCTTTTCGATCCGCAAGCCGGCGGCGACGCCGTTCGGTCTCGACGATTATGTGGGGCAGGGCGCCCTGACGCCCGCCCTCGCCGCTTCGCTTCGCGCGGCGCTGCAGGCCCGGCGCAACATCCTGATCGCCGGCGGCACGTCGTCGGGCAAGACCACTTTCACGAACGCGCTGCTCGCAGAGCCCGCTTTCGCGAACGACCGTATCGTGATCCTTGAAGACACGCGCGAACTGACCTGCGCCGCGCGCAATGTCGTTCAGTTGCGCACGCACCGGGAGCATGTCTCGCTGCAGCAGCTCGTGCGCTCGACTATGCGCCTGCGCCCGGACCGGATTGTGGTCGGCGAGGTGCGCGGGCCCGAGGCGCTCGACCTCCTGAAGGCATGGAACACCGGCCATCCGGGCGGCGTCACGACCTTGCACGCGAATTCCGCGCGCGGCGCGCTCGCCCGACTTGAGCAGTTGACGCTCGAAGCCGCGCGGCAGGCGCCGGTCGCGCTGATCGCTGACGCCATCGACGTCGTCGTCTTCATGAACCGGTCCGGCGGCAAGCGCCGCATTGAAGAGGCGCTGCGCGTCACCGGTTACGGCGCGGACGGATATACGACCGCGCCGCTCATTTCCACCTCGCTTTCTGTCGTCAGCCAAGGAGATGCGTCATGACGCTCTATTCGCAAATGAAGGCCGTGAACCGGACCGTTCAGGTCGCCGCCCTGATCACCGTGGTCGCGGCGATCGCCGGTCCCGCGCATGCGGCCGGCACCGGCATGCCCTGGGAAGGCCCGCTCGATCAAATCCTGCAATCGATCGAAGGCCCGGTCGCGCGGATTGTTGCGGTGATCATCATCACCCTCACCGGCCTGACGCTCGCTTTCGGCGAAACTTCCGGCGGCTTCCGCAAGCTCATCCAGATCGTCTTCGGTCTCTCCATCGCCTTCGCGGCGACGAGCTTCTTCCTCACCTTCTTCTCCTTCGGCGGCGGCGTGCTCGTCTGATGACCGAAGGCTACGAAATCCCTCTCCATCGCTCGCTCGCCGAGCCGATCCTGATGGCGGGCGCGCCGAGAGGCGCCGCCATCGCCATTGGGACGCTCGCCGCCGCGCTGGCGCTGGGTCTCCGGCTCTGGATCCCGGGCCTTGCGCTCTGGGCGCTCGGACACTCGGCGGCGGTCTTCGTCGCGCGCAGCGATCCGGATTTCATGGCCGTTGCGGCGCGCTCGACCCGTCACCGGGAGCATCTCACATGCTGAACCTCAAAGAATATTCCGAAACGCCGCGTCTCCTCGCCGACTATCTGCCCTGGGCGTCTCTTCCTGCGCCGGGCGTCGTCCTCAACAAAGACGGCTCGTTCCAGACGACGTTCCGCTATCGCGGGCCTGATCTCGAAAGCTCGACCGAGGCGGAACTCGTCGCCGTCATGGCGCGTGTCAACAATGTGCTGCGCCGCTTCGGCTCCGGCTGGGCGCTTTTCTTCGAAGCGCAGCGCGAGGAAGCGGGAGATT